>CANMZY010000122.1:0-8736 GCA_947502425.1 Verrucomicrobiales bacterium | reverse complement strand
GGGGTGGCGCGCTCGTTGCGGAATAATTTCGTGGCCGAGCCGTTTTGCGCGACGACGAGATCGACGCGCCCGTCTCCGTCGAAATCGCCCAGCGCCGCGCCGCGCACATCGCCATAAACGATCACGCCCGAGGCCGCGCCGGGCATCGGCTGGAGCCGGCCTGCGCCGAGGCCGCGCAGCCACAGGCTGCGGCCCGCATCCAGGTTGAAGAGGTCGCTCCGCACGGCGGAAAAATTCTGGCCAAGAAAAACATCCTCGCACCCGTCACCATCGGCATCCGCCACGGCCAGGCCAAAGACTGGCGCGAACTGCGCCTCGGCCGGCAGTGGTTCGGCCTCGAAGCGGTCGCCCCGGTTAAGAAAAACCATCGAGGCCAGCGTGGTTGCGCGGGCTTCGTCGGCCCGGGCATGATTTTGACCGAGCATTTCCAAGACGCTCGCGGTGCTGAAACTCTTGTGGGTTGGAAAGCGTGCGCGCAGAAACGGTAGCGCGGCGGCCAGGGTTTTCAACTGCTCGCGCGGCGCAATTTTCCCGAGCGTGGGGTCGAATTCCGCTTCGATGAGATCAACGCCGCCGGCGCCCGTGAAATTTCCGTAATAGAGCCGTGCCGGCTGGGTTTCGCTTGCGCGCCATGGAGTGTTCAGGCCCCAGTTGCCGACGATGAGATCGGGCCGTCCGTCGCCGTCGAGATCGCCGGTGGTCACGCCGGTCCACCAGCCGGTGAGATCGCCCAGGGGCAGAGTCTGGCCGTGGAGGCGCACGGGCGGATGCCACGCGGCCAGCTTGCCGTGGTCGTTCTTGAAAATTTTCACCGGCCCCCATTCGCAGGCGAGGATCAATTCGGGAAGGCTGTCGCCGTCGAGATCGCTCCAGACCGCGCCGCTGACGAGGCCGACCTTTTCGAGCAGCTGGTTGTTGGCGGTGTCGGGCGTGAGTTTGCCGGCGTCGTTGCGGAAAAGTTGCGAGGCGGCGGCCTCGGGGTAGCGGCCCGGAACCACGCGCCCGCCGACGAATAGGTCAAGCTGTCCGTCGCCGTCATAATCCGCGACCGCGAGCGGGCCAGGGGAAGCGGGTAGGGCGAGGAGGGAGGCCGGCGGCTGGAGCGTTGGCGGGCCGTTGCCGCTCGCGAGGGAGAATTTCAAGACAGCGGCGGTTTTGGCATCGGACTCGTAACTCGCCTGCGCGGCGAGCAGGGCGCGCTGGCCGGGCACGGGCGTCCAGCCGGCCAGTCCGGTGAGGTCGTCGGGCAGCGGCGGGCCGTCGAGGCGGGTGAAGCCGCCCTGGCCGTCGGCGTGAAACATGGCGAGCGCGCCGCCGCGGCCGCCGCCCAAGATCAATTCATCGCGGCCGTCGCCATCGAGGTCGAGCCACGCGACGCCCGGCCCGAGCTGGCTGAGACGCCGGGTGAGCAACGGCTGTCGCGCAAAATCGTCGAACGGCTCCTCCTGATGCGTGTGGTTGAGCAGGGCGCTGACGTCCTTGAACAGCGGGACGACTTCGGGAGTTTTGATTTTGGGAACAGCCACCGCGCCGGCTTCATCGGCTTCGTAAATAAAATTGGCCGCCGCGTCGGTGATGACGCTGCGCGTGCCGTTGCGCCAGATGACTTCGATAGTCAGCCGGTTGGTCAGGCCGCCCGCCGCGAACACGCGCAGGGCGTCGCCGCCGGAAAGGTACTGTCCGCCGCAGATCATCTCCTGGCTCTGCAGCGGGACCGCGCCGCCGAGGACTTTTATTTTCGCGCCGATGCCGCGGGTGTTCGGGGCCGCGCCGCGCAACCGCACAGCGACGCGGGGCGCGGAGGAATCATTCCGGTAGAGGAGCGGCGGGGCGTTGAGGCAGTTCACCACCACGTCGAGATCGCCGTCGTTGTCGAGATCGACGAGCGCGAGGCCGTGCGAGACCTGCGTGGAGTTGAAGCCCCAGGCGGCGCCGGTCTCCTGAAAGGTCAGGTCGCCGCGATTGCGGAAAATTAAGTTGGGGGTCCGGAGCGGCGGGTAGCGCGAGAGGTTTTTGGCCGCGTCCTTCGGCGGCTGCTGGCCGAGGGATTTCACCAGCGCCTCCGCGTCCAGGTCCTGCGTGTCGTAGGCGTGGCCGTTGGCGATGAGTAAGTCTTCGTAGCCGTCGAGATCAACATCGAGGAAGACGGAGTTCCAGGTCCACTCCGAGGCCTCGAGTCCGGCGAAGCAGGCGGTCTCGGCGTAGGTGCCGTCGCCGCGATTGAAAAAAAGCGTGTTGCGGCGGACCTGGGGCCGGGGGTTGGTTTCGGCGATGATCTGCGGCGGTGCGTTGGTTTCGGCGAGCTGCGTCATGCGCAGGGGATGGGAGCGGCTCAACATGTCGGCCACAAAAAAATCATCTAGGCCGTCGCGGTTGAGGTCGGCGAAATCGACGGTCATAGAAAATCGGCTGGTGTTGCGGAGCGCGGGGCGGGGCAGGGCGCGAAATTTTCCGTGGCCGTCGTTCATCCAGATGCGGTCGGGTGTTTGAAAATCGTTGCAGACGTAGAGGTCGGGAAAGCCGTCGCCGTTGAGGTCGCGGAACATCGCGGACAGGCCCATGTCCCACGGCGCCTCGGCCAGCGGCCGGTCGTCGCGGTCGAGAAACGCGCCCTCGGTCCACGGCACGGGCGTGAATTTCCCTCTGCCATCATTGAGGTAAAGTATGTCCGGCTCGCCTAGTTCATACATCTGGCCGTCCAAAATTTTGATGCGCTTGGCAAAGCGGCCGGAGACGACTGGCTTGCCGTTGATGGTGCGAACGGACAGCGCGCCGCCGGTGCGCAGGATGGAGGTCTCGCCGTAGTTGGCCACGTACAAATCGAGCGTGCCGTTGCCGTCGATGTCCGCGAGGGTCATCGTCGTGCCGCCGGCCTTTTGCACCAGGCCGGAGGATTCGGTGGTGTTGGTGAAGCGGCCTTTCCCGTCGTTGAGGAAACAGGCGTTCGGGCCGCCGCAGGAGGTGACGAGCAGATCGGGGGAGCCGTCGCCGTTGAGGTCGGCGAAGACCGCGCCCGTGCTGGTCATGTTGGTGAGCGCGACGCCGGCCTGGTCGGTGATGTCCGTGAAGTGTCCGGTGCCGAGGTTGCGGTAAAGTTTGCTGCCGCCGGTGAGGCTGCAGAAAAACAGATCGCAGAAGCCGTCGCCGTCCACGTCGGCCGCGGCCAGGCCCGCGCCGTTCATAAAGTTGTGGTTGACGGTCGCGCGGTCGAACGGCAGCGAATTGGTGAAATGAATGCCGATGGCGGAGTTGGAGAGGAGGGTGAAGCCGGTGCGGCCGATGGCGGGCACGGCCAGCGGCGCCACACGATAACCGGGGCGGGCCTGCCAGACGAGTTCCGCGCCGCGCGCCGATGGCGCGATCAGAAAGATGGCGAGCAGCGCCGCCAGATGAAGGCGAGACTTCACAAGGCTCGCAGGTGCAGCACCCAGTCCACGATGGCGTCATCGTCCAGCCGCGCGGCCTCCTCGCGCAGGAGGAACGGGACCTTGTTCCGCTGAAAACAATTCCGAAGAGTGGCGGTGGAGAAATTTTTTCCAGTATTGTGCAGGAGGAGGGGATTCGTGGCGTTGAGCATCGCCACGCCTTCAAAGCCGCCGAGATTCCGCAGGCCCGGCACGAAGATGTCCGGCGCGAGCCAGGCCTCGTCGTTCCCGGTGTTCAGCGCGTCGCAGTCCGCCACCACCAGGTCCGCGGCCGGCGCGGCCAGCAGCGTCCAGAGGCCCGCGCGCCCGACGCCGCAGAGCACCACCTTGCGGCCCCTGCCATGCGACTGGGCGAAGGCGCAGGCCGTCACAATATCTTGCACCCGCTCCTGCGCCTCGGTGCGGTTGTAGGTGGTGTAAAAGTTAGCGAAATAATTGCGCGCCTTCGCCGTCGTGGGCGGCGCGGCTTCGCCAGTGCCAAACGTGTCCACCAGCAGCACCATCTGGTTGCGCTCGACAAATTTTTTCGCCAGCCCGGTCAGGGCGCCGTTCGCGTCGAGAAATCCGGCCCGGCCCGCCGGATGCGTCAGCACGGTGATGTTGTGCAAGGCGTCGCGGCGCGGGGTGATGAGCGTGACCGGCACGCGGTCGCCCAGGCCGACGCGGCCCAGCGTGAGGCGCGTCGTAGTGTGAGTCAGCTCCTTGGTGATCTGGCCGGCCTCGACCAGCAGCCCGGTCTCGACGAAGCGCGTCTGCAACGTCCGCTTCCACGCGGGGATCATCAGCTTCTTGTAATTTTCTAGCACGATGGGGTTGCTGACATGCGCCGCGCGGAACCGGGCCTCCGCCTGTCCGATGAGATATTGGCGCAACTGCCCGGCCGTCACCGCGTCCTCCGGCAACTTGCCGTCCGGGAAGACGCGCAGGTCGGCGTCCGGCTCTTTTTTATACGACTGTTCCTTGAGCGACGCGGGGTCGGGGTTGTTCAGCAGCCAGCGGCCGAACCATTCATAGACCGCCTCGCGCGTGGTCAGGTTGTAATTGTGATCAAAATCGAAACGCACGTAGCGCAGCTTGTCCAGCGAGTCGAACAGCCGGTAAACTTTTTCGACCGCCGGACCCTCGACCGTCATGGTCAGCTTCGTCCAGTCGCCGGTGGCGGCGACGAGGATTTGCGGGCGCGGCGCGGCGGCGGCGGCGATCTCCATGTTCGAGAAATCGACGCGCAAGCCCGGCGCGTTCTCGCAGGAGCAGCCGCCCTGCATCGTGCTCGAGACCATCACGCACGGCGCCAGCGCGGCCAGACGGTCATCGATCGCGCCGAGCATGAAGGTCTGTGTGCCGCCGCCCGACGCGCCGGTGCAGCCGAGGCGCGCCTTGTCCACGTCCGGCAGCGACTCGAGGAAGTCCAGGGCGCGGATGGTGTTCCAGGTTTGCAGGCCCATCAGGCTGATGTTCCAGGGCAGGTCGGCGGGCTGGGCGCCGAAGAGCCGGTGGGTCTTGTAGCCCGGCGCGTTGGTCACGCCGGCGAACTGCGTGTCGTGATAGCCCGCCATGTCGTAGGAAAAGGCGACCATGCCCTGCCGCGCGAAACTGATGCAGCGGGCGGGAATGCTCCCGGCCTTGCTGTCCTCGAGACGGCCGTTGTTCCAGTGACCGTGCGGATTCAACACGGCGGGGAATGGTCCCTTGCCGACGGGGCGGTAAAGATTTCCCGCCAGATAAACTCCGGGGTAGGTCTGGAAATAAACCTTCTCCACGCTGTAGCCCTCGCGTTCGACGCGGCCGAAAATTTTTGCGTTGAGCGGGGTCTTCTCCGGCAACGGCCACAGGCCGCAGCTCACCAGGGCCTGCTCGCGGATTTCGCGGGCGCGTCGTTCCCATTCGGCCTTGGACCTAATTTCCGGAAACGTGCGCGGGGTGTCGAGCGTGACGATCATTCCGCCGCGCTGGTCGGCGGCGGGCAGGGCGGGCGCAGGCGCGGCGGCGGCGCGGACGAGCGAGGCGGTGAGCAACAGGGCAAGGTGTGTTTTCATGGAATGACCGGAGCATAGCGGAACCGGCGCGGGAATTAAGAAAAAAATGCGGTCGATTCACGAAGCCGGAGAAGACGCGACGCGGCGGCTGTCCGCCGGGCGAGGCGCCCGGCTGGAATTGCGGCGTGATTTTATACTTTGAATTGCATTCGAGCCGGGGGATTCTCACCGCGCACAACATGAAAGGAAAAATATTATGGGTCTGATGGACTTTATCAAAAGCCAGGTGCTCGAAATCATCGAGTGGACGGACGATTCGCGCGACACGCTGGTCTTTCGCTTCCCCGACGACGACAAGGAAATCAAACGCGGCGCGCAACTCATCGTGCGCGAATCGCAGACGGTGCAGTTTATTTATCTCGGCCAGTTCGGCGACACCTTCGGGCCGGGCAAGCACACGCTGGTCACGGACAACATTCCCGTGCTCTGTCGCCTGCAGGGCTGGAAGTACGGCTTCGAATCGCCCTTCAAGGCGGACGTGTACTATGTCAACACGCGCCTCTTCACCGGGAACAAGTGGGGTACGTCAAACCCCATCATGCTGCGCGACCAGGATTTTGGGATTGTGCGCGCGCGGGCCTTCGGCACCTACGATTTCAAAATCATCGACGTGCGGAAGTTCATCAAGGAGGTGTCCGGCAGCGATCATCATTTCCGGCTGGATGAGTTTGCGGACACGATGCGGTCGCGCATCGTCAGCATTTTCACGGACGCACTGGCGACGGCGAAGGTGCCGGTGCTGGATCTGGCGTCGCGTTACATGGAGATGGGCGACGCGCTGCTGCCGCTCATCAATCCGGTGGTGGCGGAAAAGTACGGCCTCGAAATTAGCAGCTTCATTGTCGAGAATGTTTCCGTGCCGCCCGAAGTGGAGGCGGCCATCGACAAGCGTTCCAGCATGGGGGCGATTGGGAATCTGAATGACTACGTGAAGTTTCAGATGGCCGAAGGTCTGGGTAATGGGCAAGGCGGGGGACCGGGCGGCGCGGCGGCAGAGATCGCGATGGGCTTCGGCATGGCGCAACAATTGATGAACCAGCCCGGCGGCATCCTCGGCCCGCAAAGCACGCCGCCCGTGGCACCCCCGCCGTTGCCCGGGAGCTTGCCGGCCTCCTCGAGTGAGTTGCTTTCGCCCGCCGATGCGGCCCGGGTGCTGAACGTGACCGAGGCCGATGTAATGTCGGTGATCCAGGAGGGAAGTTTGAAGGCGAAGAAGATTGGCGCGGCATTCCGGATCACGCGCGCTTCGCTCGATGAATTTCTGAAGTCCTGATGAGCGACGTGCCGGACCAGTCGAACGCGCCGCAGGTTTCCGCGCAAAAAAAACATCCCTGCCCGGAGTGCGGCGGGGAATCCGTTTGGAATCCCGCCAAGCAGTCGCTCGTCTGCCCGTACTGCGGCATGGTCGTCCCCGGCGAACTCAAGACCGACGGCAGCGGCATCGTGGAGCATGATCTCACCGCAGTGCTGGGCAGCGTCTCCAACGAGGGGCGCGGCTGGAAGGCCGAGAAGATTTCGGTGAAATGCCAGAGCTGCCACGCGATCTCGGTGTTCGATCCGGGCCGCGCGGCGCAGCGCTGTGACTTCTGCGGCTCGCCGTCGATTGTTTCCTACGAGGAGACCAAGGACCCGATCAGCCCGGAGAGTCTGCTGCCGATCAAGCAGAGTGAAACGCAGGTGCGCGACAGTCTGCGCGAATGGTACCGCACGCGATGGTTCGCCCCGGACCGCCTGAAGAAGGCCGCGCTGACCGACACGCTCAAGGGCGTTTATCTACCGTATTGGACGTTCGACGCGCAGGCGCACTCGGACTGGACCGCCGAGTCCGGCCATCATTATTACGTGGAGGAATCCTACCGCGACGCGAATGGAAACAATCAAACGCGCCGCGTCCAGCGGACGCGCTGGGTGCCAAGCGCGGGCAGCGTGGAGAATTTTTTCGACGACGAACTGGTCTGCGGCTCCATCGGCGTGAACGGCGAACTGCTGCGGAAAGTTGAGCCTTTTCCGACGACGACGGAGCTGGTGCCCTACGATGCCAGCTACATTCGCGGCTGGATCGTGGAGCGTTACCAGCTTGATCTCGGCCAGGCCGCGCAGCGTTCCGAGCAGGCGATGGATTCCGAAATGAAGTCGCTCTGCGCGCGGCAGGTTCCCGGCGACACGCATCGCCATCTCCAGGTGAACACGAACTACGCGGATCGCACCTTCAAGCATCTTCTCCTGCCGATCTGGCTGGTCGCCTACACCTACGGATCAAAAAACTTTCAGGTGCTCGTGAACGGCTACACCGGGGCCATCGCCGGGCAGAGGCCTTACAGCTGGGTGAAGATTGCGCTGGCAGGACTGGCAGGACTGGCGGTGGTGGGAGTAATTGCACTCGTCGCCAGTCAGCGTTGAGAACGTAGCAGCCGAGGTGACGAGGCTGCTACGAAATTGAGATCAAGGTATCCCCTTGATGAACTCGTCGGCCTGCGCGATCGAGGTGTTCATCTGTTTGGTCAACTGGAAAATCTCCCCCTGGATGCGGGCCGACTCGCCCTTGAGCGACGCGATGGCCTGGGCGTTGAGGTTGTGTTTGAGATAGAGCACCAGATCGTGAAACTTGGTCAACACCGGCTGCATGGACGACTCCGCGCTGATCAGCGCGGCGTGCATCGATTCGTAACGGGCGCGGGTTTCGGCCAGTTGCTTGCGGTGCCGGCCTGGAGCGAGGGTGTGGAAATCTGCACAATTTCCTTGTCCCACTCCGCGAACAAATCCTTGGCCACGGTCTCCACGTCCCGGATGCGCTTGCGCACCGCCTCAGCCTTCGACGCGGAATTTTCTTAGTCGCTGTTCAGCGCCTTGTAGATTTTCTCGAGTTTGCCGCCGTCGAAGTCATACAGCTCTTTGAGCCGCGTCAGCGTGTCCTTGAATTGTTCGCTCGCCGCCTTCTGATCATCGCGCGCGGCGACCAGGCGTTTTTCAGCAGGTTGCGTTTATACACGCCGAAGGTTTCCATTGCCGAGTAATAGGTGGTGGTGCAGCCGCCGGTCAGAAGAACGGGAGCCAGCAGCAGGCTGGTCAGCAGGGGAAACGAATCGTTTGTGCATGGCGCGGACTCTACAGTAACGCAGCCCCGGGGTAATCGCAGAGAGGCGGGTGGTGGCGCTCACGGACGGAAGTTCGCGTGGCTGGCGTCGCCACCGGACTCGATCCACGCTAGCAGGTCGAGAATTTCTTCGCGGCTGAGGGTGTTGAACAGTCCTGTCGGCATGGGAGAAACATCCGAG
>CANMZY010000121.1:0-8741 GCA_947502425.1 Verrucomicrobiales bacterium | reverse complement strand
CGCCGCGACCACCTCGGGTGCAACGCGCGTGGTGGCGTTGTTGTCAAAATAATAAAACTTTCGTTGGCTCATAAATTCGATTGTCCGGACCGGACACTTTCGGTCCCATTGACTGTAGGCAGCGCCCCAAAAACCGCAAGAACCCATTTGGCCAACGCCGCGCGGGGCCGGGAAATTTTTTGATTGGTCGCCCGGCCCGGCTCAGACAAACTCGCTGTTCGTTTGACAGCGTGGCGCCGTGCCGGGCTGTATATGCGAGTATTCACCTACTTATGACTAAAACCGACGCGCCGCCGAAGCTGACGCACAACGAAGAAATTAAAGTCGCGATCCCGACCCTCGCGGGCACCATCGCCGCGACCCTCGCGGACGAGGGCTCGGATCATTTTTCCGAGGACGACGGGCAGTTCCTGAAGTTCCACGGCTCGTATCAGCAGGACGACCGTGACCTCCGCAAGACCGGCAAGAAATACATCATGATGATCCGTGGGCGCATCCCCGGCGGCGTCATGACCCCGAAGCAATGGTGCGTGTTTGACGACCTCGCCACGCGCTACGGCAACGCCACGCTCCGCATCACCACCCGCCAGAGCATCCAGTTCCACGGCGTCGTCAAGTCGGGTCTGCGCCCGCTGGTCGCGAAGATCAACGAGTCGCTGCTCTCCACGCTCGCGGCTTGCGGTGATGTAAATCGTAACGTTCTCGCGCCGCCCACGCCCGCTTACACCAAGGCGCGCGAACAGGTTTTTGCCGACTGCCACCAAGTCGCACTCGTGCTCGCGCCTCAGACCAAGGCGTACCACTCCATCTGGATTGACGGCGTGCAACTCGACAACGACGCGACGGAAAACAAAACCTTCGTCGATCCGCTCTACGGCAAAACGTATCTGCCGCGCAAATTCAAGATCGCCTTCGCCATTCCGCCGACGAACGATCTCGACATCTTCACGAACTGCCTCGGCTTCATCGCCATCATCGAGAACGACAAACTCATCGGCTACAATCTCTGCGTCGGCGGCGGACTTGGTCGCAGCCACGGCAACGAGCAGACTTACCCGCGTCTCGCGGACGTCATCGGATTCTTCACGCCGGACAAACTCGTGGACGTGGCGAAAGCCGTGCTGACGATTCACCGCGACTTCGGCGACCGCACCGACCGCAAGCACGCGCGCCTCAAATACGTCGTGGCCGAGCGCGGCGTGAAGTTCATGCAGGACGAAGTGAACCAGCGCGCCGGCATCACGCTCGCGCCGGCTAAGCCCTCCACGTTCACGACCATGCAAGACTTGCTCGGTTGGCGCAAAGCCGTGGATGGCTCATGGTTTCTCGGCCTGTTCGTCAACATGGGCCGCGTGAAAGAGGCGCAGAAAACTGCGTTACGCCAGGTCGCGGAAAAGTTTCCGAACATCGAATTCCGCCTGACCGCAAATCAAAACGTCATCCTCGCCAACGTGAGCGACGCCGACAAAGCCGCCATCACCGCCCTGCTCAACGCCGCCGCTGTGAAGACCGAAAATCAGGCGAGCGTCCTGCACGCCGCCTCAATGGCCTGCCCGTCGTTGCCGACGTGCGGCCTTGGCCTCGCGGAGTCCGAGCGCTACCTGCCCGGCCTGATTGACCGCATTGAAAAAATTTGCGCCGACCTCGGCCTCGGTGGCGAAGAGATCATCATCCGCTCGACCGGTTGCCCGAACGGCTGCGCGCGCCCTTACATCGCGGAGATCGCGTTCGTCGGGAAAGCGCCGGGCCGTTATCAAGTTTGGCTCGGCGGCAACGCCTCCGGCACGCGCCTCAACCGCGTCTGGAAAGATGTCATCAAAGACCCCGACATGGAAACCGAACTGCGCCCTGTGCTCGCGCGTTTCGCAACAGAGCGCAACGCTGGCGAACGCTTCGGCGATTGGTGTGACCGGGTGTTGTTGCAGGAAACCACAGCAGCGAAATAATTTCATGACACCCGACCATATCGCCAAAGCCAACGCCGAGTTGCGGAACAAATCCGCGCTCGACATCGTAAAGTGGTCCATCGCGCAGGCCCAAAGCCGCGCCATCGTCTCCACGAATTTCCGGCCTTTCGAAGCCGTCCTCCTGCACCTCGCCACGCAGGCGCAGGCGGACATCCCCGTGCTCTGGGCCGACCACGGCTACAACCGCCCCGCGACCTACACGCACGCCGAGCAGTTGAAAAAATTGCTCAAGCTGAACATCAAAGGCTACGTCCCCAAAGTGACCGCCGCGCATTACGCCGCCGCGTTCGGCGGAGCGCCCGCGCCCACCCCGGAGAACGAGGAGCGCATCAAAGAATTTAGCGCCGTGATGAAACTCGAACCCTTCCTGCGCGGCATGAAGGAACTCGCACCCACCATGTGGCTCACCGCGTTGCGCAAAGTGCAGAACCCAAACCGCGCCGGACTGGATATCGTCGTCGAGGACAAAAATTTCAACACCATCAAAGTCAGCCCGGTGTTTTACTGGAGCGACGCCGAGATGGAGAATTATCTCAAGCAGCACCACCTCCCGAACGAGTGGGATTATTTCGATCCCGCAAAGGCTGACGAGAAGCGCGAGTGCGGCCTGCACGCGGCCTGGGGCGGGAAGGCGGCGGCCAACCACTGATTTGCAACCACGAATGGACACGAATAAACACGAATCAAAAAATGGAGCGCGGCTCTGTGAGCCACCGCACGTTCAACAACCAGGCTGCTCCCCGCCTGCTGCGGGTCACAGACCCGCGCGCCATTCGTGTCCATTGGTGTCTATTCGTGGTTAATTTTTCTCCCATGACTTCATACCATCTCGATCATCTGCAGTATCTCGAAACCGAGGCGATTCACATCATGCGCGAGGTCGCCGCCGAGTTCGAGCGCCCCGCCCTGCTCTTCTCCGGCGGCAAGGATTCCATCTGCCTGCTCCGCCTCGCAGAAAAAGCCTTTCGTCCCTCGGACATTCCGATGCCGTTTCTCAACGTCGAAACCGGCCACGAGTTTCCGGAGTTGATCGAGTTCCGTGACCGCCGCGCCAAGGAACTCGGCGCGAAGCTCATCATCCGCACCGTGGACGAGGCCATCCAGAAAGGCCACGCTCATCCCGCCCCCGGCGAGATCAGCCGTAATAAGCTCCAGATTCCCGTGCTGCTCGGCGCGATCGAAGAATTTCGTTTCGACTGCGCCATCGGCGGCGCGCGGCGTGACGAGGAAAAAGCCCGGGCGAAGGAACGCTTCTTCAGCTTCCGCGACAGCTTCGGCCAGTGGGATCCCAAGGCCCAGCGCCCTGAAATTTGGAATCTCTACAACGCCCGCGTCAACGCCGGCGAAAACATGCGCGTCTTCCCGCTCTCGAACTGGACCGAGATGGATGTGTGGGAATACATCAAGAAGGAAAAGCTGGAGGTGCCGAACATCTATTTCAGCCACGAACGCGACTGCTTTCGTCGCGTCGGCCAATGGCTGCCCGTGCCTCCGCCACCCGCGGACACCACGCAACCCGACCCGTTCACGGGCGGGCGGCCCAAGCCGAACGAGGAGGTCAGAAAACTCGTCGTCCGGGTCCGCACCATCGCGGACATGATCAGCACCGGCATGATCGAGTCGCGCGCCGACAGCGTGGACGACATCATCGCCGAAATCTCCGCCGCCCGCGTCACCGAGCGCGGCACCCGCGCTGACGACAAGGCCAGCGAGGCCGCGATGGAGGACCGCAAGAAGGCGGGGTATTTTTAACCAGCGTCGAACGCATGACGCACCAACCAAGCAGCCATATGACCGAGGATTTCTGGTCCTCGCGCTTGATCAAATTTGCCGCGCCACTGGCGTTTCTTGGGCTGTTCAGCAGCCGAATCGCCTTGCGAACCCTGCTCAAATCGCTTGCCTGAACCCCGGCCCGTCGATCACAAATTGTTTATGAAACTCGCAACCAACATCGTCGGTGCTCTGCTCGTCCTCGTCTTCGTGGCCGGCGCGCTGTTCTTTTTCTTTGGCACTCTGCCGGCTCCGCCGCTGGAAGATTCACTGCCGGGCAAGTTCATGGCCGCTTTCGGGCCCACGGGCTACATGCGCTTCATCAAAATCCTGGAACTGATCGGCGGCGGGCTGCTCGTTGTTCCCAAGACCCGTAATCTGGGACTACTCATCATCGGCCCCATCATCGTGAACATCCTGTGCTTCCATGGCTTCGTGCTGAAGGGCACGGGATTGTTTTCGCCCACGATCATGCTCATCGCCCTGGCCGCGCTGTTTCTCCTCTGGGCGGAACGCCGCGCGTTTGCCGGACTGGTCAAACATTGATGACCCGTGCGACATCCCACTTTTCTAATGCCCCACACCCAACACCCCATCGAACTCCTTCGCTTCAACACCTGCGGTTCAGTGGATGACAGCCGGCCAACAAGCGTGGATTTCCTTGGTGCGGAGACGCAGCCATACGTTTGATATGAACAGCGAGGTAAAACTGCTGGCAGACGCACTCTTTTGGGAAAAATTGGGACGGGCGCGGGCCATGAAACCGGAAGACCGGATGAAGGCCGGCCCGGAGCTGTTCGATTACGCGTGCGGCATCACCCTGACCGCGTTGCGTGAGCAAATGCCAGGCGCGAGCGAGGCAGAGGTGCTGGCGGCGCTGCGGCGGCGGCTCGCGATCAAACGTCAACTGGAGGAAGCCGCGCCATGATGCCCGCCGCCGAAATCGCCCGGCGCGTGATTGCCGCGCTGAATTCCGCCGGCATCCCGCATGTGCTGGTCGGCGCGTTCGCGAGGAACTACTACGCCGAGCCGCGCTCCACCAAGGACGCGGACGTGGTCGTTTCCGTCGCGGCCGGCGGACTGAACAAATTTCTCGGAGCGCTCGGGCCGGACATCCGCCTGGACGAGCAGACCGCTTTCGAGACCAACACCGGGACAATAAAGAATGTGCTAACCCACGTGGAATCGGGATTCTCGGTCGAATTATTTTTTTTGAGTAACGACGACCACGACCAGGAGCGGTTCCGGCGCCGGCACGCCACCACCTACGAAGGCCAGTCCACGTTTGTCCTCACGGCGGAGGATTATGTTGTGACCAAACTTCGCTGGCCGCGCTCTAAAGATTTCGACGACACCCGCGACGTCATCGCGATGCAGGGAGATGGCCTGGACTGGGAATACATCCATCATTGGGCGGACATCCACGGCAGTCGCGCCAAACTGGATCGCATCCGCGCCAGCATCCCGAAAATTAGCTGATCAAATTTCCACGAAACATGCCCCACACCCAACACCCCATCGAACTCCTCCGCTTCAACACCTGCGGCTCCGTGGACGACGGCAAGTCCACCCTCATCGGCCGGCTCCTCTACGATTCGAAGTCGCTCATGGAGGATCAAATCGAGGCGCTCGAACGCTCCGCCGACATCACCGGCGGCGGCCAGATCAACCTCGCCAACCTCACCGACGGCCTCCGCGCCGAACGCGAGCAGGGCATCACCATCGACGTGGCCTACCGCTACTTCGCCACGCCGCGCCGCAAGTTCATCGTCGCCGATACGCCGGGCCATGTGCAATACACGCGCAACATGGTCACGGGCGCGAGCACGGCGAACCTTTCCGTGGTACTGGTGGACGCGCGGCTCGGCGTCATCGAGCAGACCCGCCGCCACAGTTGCATCGCGGCGCTGCTGGGCATTCCGCATCTCGTCTTCGCGGTGAACAAGATGGACCTGGTCGGTTGGAAGGAGGAACGGTTTTTGGAGATCCGCGACGACATCGAGGGTTTTCTGCCGAAGCTCGGCGCATTCAAGGACGTGAAGTTCATTCCCATCAGCGCGCTCAACGGGGACAACGTCGTGGACGCCTCCCCGTCTACTCCCTGGTATGCCGGCCCGACGCTGCTGGCGCATCTGGAGACCGTCCACATCGCGAGCGACTGGCACATGACCGCGTTCCGCTTTCCCGTGCAATGGGTGAACCGCCCGAACAACCCCACCGATCACACGCTGCATGACTTTCGTGGCCTGAGCGGCCAGATCGCCGGCGGCATCGTGAAAGTGGGCCAGAAAATCATGGCGCTCCCCAGCGGCCTGAAAAGCACCGTGAAGGAAATCTGGACCTACGACGGTTCGTTGCCGGAAGCGTTCTGTCCGCAGTCCGTGACCCTTGTCCTCGAACACGACCTCGACATCAGCCGCGGTGATCTGGTCATCGGACTTAAAAATCTGCCCGGCATGAGCGGCGATCTGCACGCGCGCGTCTGCTGGATGCACCCGCGTCCGTTGCAGAAGGGAAACAAATATTTTCTCAAGCACTCCACCCAGACCGTGCAGGCTATCGTCACCAGCGTGGAGAACCGCATCAACATCCAGAACTTCGAGCCGGAAGCCGTGACCGAGGGACTGCCCTTGAACGCCATCGGCGAAATCCGCCTGAAAACCTCCCGGCCCCTCCTCTACGACGGCTACGCCACCAACCGGCTCACCGGCTCGTTCATTCTCGTCGAGCAGGGCACCAACGCCACCGTGGCCGCCGGCATGTTGCTCCCGCCCCACGAAGCCGTGAAACCGGAATACAATGACTTCGCCATCTGATCCCGCCGGCCACCCGCTCGACGCGCGCTAGGGCGAAAACAAAATCACCCTACCCCAGCGCGAGCGGCGCAACGGCCACCAAGGCCTGGTCGTCTGGCTCACCGGCCTGAGCGGCGCGGGCAAGACCACCATCGCCACCGAACTGACGCGCAAACTTTTCCTCGAATGCCGGCACACCTACCTGCTCGACGGCGACCTCCGCCGCCGCGGCCTGTGACGCGATCTGAATTTCTCGGCGGAATCGCGGCGCGAGAACATCCGGCGCGCGGGCGAAGTCGCCACTTTGTTTGCCGACGCCGGCTACATCGTCATCGCCGCCTTCATCTCCCCGTTCCGAGCGGACCGCGACCAGGTGTGGGCCATCCTCCCGGCCGGACGCTTCATCGAAGTGTTCGTGGACGCACCGCTGGAAGTCTGCGAGAGCCGCGACGTGAACGGCCTTTACGCCAAGGCCCGCGCCAACCAGCTCAAGGAATTCACCGACAACTCCTCGCCCTACGAACCGGCACTTCAGCCGGAAATCGCCCTGCCCACCAGCCTCATCTCCGCCGCCGAATCCGTCGTGCGCATCATCGACCACCTCCACCGCCACGACACGACGCAGTGATGGTGGCGGCGGGGCGGTCCCGTCTGCCGCTACTTCCCGGCAAACGGCAAAACAAACTGCTCCGGCTCGCTGAGGGCCTGCGCGTCGAAGCCCAGCTCGCGGACGCTCTGCGCGAAGTCCGCCGCAAAGCCGTGCAGCGTGAAAACTTTCCGGGGCGCGACGCGCTTCACCATTTCGATGAGGTCGGAAAATCCCGCGTGATCGCTCAACGGAAACGCGGCCTCGACCCGGTAACGAAAGCGGCAGCCCCGGTCGAGCGCCCAACCGGTCACGACCGCCGTGCGGATGCTCCCCTGCTTCCGCAGCGTGGCGGCGGCGTTCGTGTTCGGCGGGCAGATCAGGACTTTCCCGCGAACTGCGGCGGGGTCGTGCCGTTCATATTTTGGAAAGCGCCGGCCGAAGTACTCGTAGATTTTCGTCATCGTCTCCACCGATTCATGGACGGCCAGCGGCAGGCCGGCGTCGCCCAGGCCGGCCAGCAGCTCCTGGCTTTTGCCGAGGGAATAGCTGAACAACACCGGCGTTTCGTCCTGCTCCAGCGCGCTCCGGCAGAACTTCACGATTTCGCGCAGCACCGCCTCAGCCGGGGGGAATTCATAGGCGGGCCGGCCAAACGTCGTTTCCATGATGAGCAGATCGGCGCGGCGCGGCTCGCAAATTTCCGCAGCCAGGCCGGGGCGCAATTTGAAATCGCCGGTGTAAAGCAGCGTCCCGCCCCCGGTCTCGATGAAGGCCATCGCGCTGCCGAGGATGTGACCGGCGGGCAGGAGCGTGAGCCGGAAAGGAATTTTGCCGCCCGCGAATTCGCGCGGCTCGCCGAAGGGCAGAATGTTTTCCACGCGCTGGCCGCCGATCCGCGCCGTCATCAGATGCGCGGTCGGCGCGCTCAAGATCACTTCCCGATGCGCGCCGGTGTGATCGCTGTGCGCGTGGCTGACGAAGGCCAGTTCCGGGCCGGCCACCCGGTGATGCGGATCCAGCCAGAGGCCCAGTTCCGGCAGATGCACTCCGCCCCGGTGAAATTGGATCGTCAACGCCGACACGCGCGCAGGCTAAACCAGTTTCAGGCGGAGGAAACCACGAATGCACACGAATCGACAAGCATGGGAACGAGCCGGCCCGCCAGCCTACGCGAGAATCTCCTCGATCACCTCGCCGTGATCCATGTCCAACCGCTTGCGACCGGGCACTTCCAGTCTGCGCGAGTTGAGTCCGAGAAGCTGCAGCACCGTGGCGTGAATGTCCGTGACGTAGCGCCGGTTCACCGCCGAGTGAAAACCGATCTCGTCCGTCGCGCCGTAAATGGTGCCGCCCTTCACGCCCGCGCCCGCCAGCCACGCGCAGAACGCCTGCGGATGATGGTCGCGCCCCGTGCCCTCGGCGCCTGGTGAGCGGCCGAACTCGGTGCCGAACACCACCAGCGTGTCCTGCAACATGCCACGCTGCTTGAGGTCTTTGAGCAGCCCGGCAATCGGCTGGTCCACCTGCGCTGCGAGCTTGGTGTGGTTCGATTTGATCTCCGAGTGCGCGTCCCAATCGCCGCCGCCGCCGCCGCCGTGAAACAACTGCACGAAGCGCACC
>CANMZY010000120.1:0-8783 GCA_947502425.1 Verrucomicrobiales bacterium | reverse complement strand
GTAAGGGGTCGCGCCAATCCACACGCCGCCGAAACCGATTTCAAGACCGCTGACCAGGTTCAGCTTCTCCATGAAGACGGTGCGCCGGTCGAACTTGCCGTCGCCATCCGTGTCTTCGAGGACGAGGATGCGGTCATTGCCGCCCAAGATGTCGGCGAGCTGTTCCGGCGTCGGCTTGCCATCGGCGGCGACGGGCGAGGGCGGCACGCCCTTGCGTTTCGGATACGTCATGCCCTCGGCGACCCAGAGCCGCCCGCGATCATCGATGGCGAAGGCGACGGGCTGCACGATGTCCGGCTCGCCGGCAAAGAGGGTGGCCTTGAAACCCTTGGGCAGCGTGATTTCCTGCGCGGCCTGCGCGGCGGGCAGGCTGGAGAACTTCACGGTGTCCGCCGGCAGCGCGGGGACGGCGGTCACGGCGGCCACGGCGGCCACGGCGTCGGGGAAGACCGGCTTCGCCGCGTGGAAAAGAAAGTCGTCGAAGTTGATGTGACCCCAATGGCCCTGCTGCTCGTCCACCACGCGCACAAAAATCTCCCGGCCCTGGTGCGGCTGGAGATCGACGACGGCGCGGCGGAGGTTTTCCTCCTCGCGCCCGGACGTTTTGAAAATGACTTTATCCCCGGAGGCCGCCTTGAGCACGATTTCCACGCGAGTCTTTTCGTTGGGGCCGCCACCGACGAGGAAGCTCGCCCACGGTAGCGTGGCCCTGAACGGCACAGAGGTGAGCGTGCCCAACCCGGCGTCCTGCATGATCTCGAAGCCGCCGATCCAGAACTGTCCCTGATGTCCGCTCCTGGAATCGGCGCGGCGCGCGGCCACCAGGTCGCCCTTGACCGGTTGCTTGCTGAACGCGTCGCCGGTGGCCGTCCAGTCCTTGAGCGTGCCGGTTTCGAAATCGAGGTTGAGCGGTTGCCCGTCCGCGCCGGGCGGACGGAGGCCGGCGGGATCGGCGGCGAGCAGTTGGAGCACGGAAAAACCGGCGACAAGGAAAGTCAGGCGTTTCGTTTTCATGTGACTGTTGAAAGCCCGCCCATACAACAACGCCGCACCTGAACAAACAAGCGCGGCGTGGTGGAGTTTTGAGGCGAGGTTTCAGAAACCTAGGAGCGCTGGCATCTTGCCGGCGGGTGGTTTTCTGCCTCACAAACACGCTGGCGAGACGCCGGCGCTCCCAGCGGCTCAGTTGGCCGGGGGCGCCACGTAGGGCTTGGGCTGCGCGGCCTCCCATTCTTCCTTGGTCGCGCTCTTGGCGCCGTGGATGTGGACGAAGGTGCCCCGCTTGTTGCCCACGACGATGTCCGGGAGTTTGCCGCCGCTGATTTTGCCGGCCATCACCTGCGTGCCGACGCCCGAGTTGTCGTCGATGAGATACGGAATGAAATCAACGGACTTGTCAGCATTGCGGACGAGCTTGAACCAGTAGAGGACGGAGGGGGCGGACGGTTCGGCGTCGCCGCCGGGGCCGTGCGCCCAGAAGCGTTTGCCGGTCACGATGTCCTTGAGGCCGTCGCCGTCCATGTCGATTAGGTCCACCGCGTGGAGTTGGGAAAATTTCACGCCATATTTATTCTGCTCGGGCTTGCGATCTATGATGCGGTGCTCCTTGAAGGTGGTTCCATCCGCGGTCTTCACCTGCTCGAACCAGGAGAGGCCGTAGCCGTGCGCCTCGAGGCTCGTCACCACGTCGTTCAGGCCGTCGCCGTTCACGTCGTAGGCGTACATCTGCGCGCCGCCGCCCCCGAACTTGAAGGGGTGCTTCACCCATTCCGGATCGCCTTCGAGGGACTTGGGCTGTTCCCACCAGCCGCCGGCTTCCAGCATGTCCATCTTGCCGTCGCCATTCACGTCGCCAAAACCGAGGCCGTGGGTGAAGCGCTGCCAGCCGCCCTTCGGGGAAATTTTGTGGAAGACGAATTTGTTCGTCGGATTCTTCCAGTCCGGCGCCGCGTAGCCAAGGAAGCCGCCGGTGTGGAAGATGACCTCCGGTTTGCCGTCGCCGGTCAGGTCGCCAAAGGTGGGGGATTCGTTGTCGGTCTGGTCGATGGCGGTGTGGCGTTTCCAAAACTCGGTGCCGTCGGCGGCCTTCTGCCTCTTGGGATTTTCAAACCACCACGATTTGTCGCCCGGAAAACCGAGGACCAGGATGTCATCCCAGCCGTCCTGGTTGAAGTCGCCAGTGAACGATAAAAAATTGTCGGAGTAGGTGTTGTTCTTGCCGAGCGCGCCTTCGAAGCCGGGGATGACCTCCTCGGTGCCGTCGGCCTTTTTCAACTTGAACGACTTCTTGGCTGGATAAAATTCGTGGCGCGTTTTGAAGTCCGGGCCTTCCCACCAATACGGGCCGGAGGCCACGTCCTGTTTCCCATCATGATTGAAATCGCCATGGGTCGCGCCCTCGGACCAGAACTGGTCGGTGAGCTGGATTTTTTTCCAGGTGTGCAGGGTGTAATCGGCGGCGGACGCCAGCGTGGCGACGGACACGAAGCCGGCCAGGGCGAAGGAGATTTTTGTCATGCGCCAGTTGTGAACCTTCAGACGCGCACGGTCAAGCCGGATGCTCGCCGACCGGGCGCATCTCGGCTCCCCGATCAGGCACGTCCCTTCACGGCATCGATCCGCCCGGCGGCGTACGCCTCGAAGACCCGGCGCATCTGGTCGCGCACCTCGCGGAACACTTTCAGTTTCTCGTCGTCGGTGCCGGTCGCATGAGCGGGATCCGGAAACGGCCAGTGGTGGCGATTCATCTGGCCGGGGAAAATCGGGCAGGCCTGGTCGGCGTTTCCACAGACGGTGATGACTGTTTCGACCGGCTGATTCAGAAACTCGGAGAGATGCTTCGAGGTGTGCTGTGAAATGTCGAGGCCGACTTCAGCCATGACCTTGATCGCGAGGGGATGCACAAAGCCCGCCGGCTTGCTGCCGGCACTGGCCACGCGCAGGCGGCCTGGTGCGGCGGCGCGGAGAAATCCTTCGGCCAGATGGCTGCGGCAGGAATTGCCGGTGCAAAGAACGAGGATGAGCGGGAGCGGGGGGGTCATAATTTTCGAGTGATGGACGGGCGTGGATCAGACATGTCAACGGGCCGCTTCAGGTTTCGTGGCGCAACAACAACCGCGCTCGCGCACGCCGCAACAGGCCGGCACCGCCAGCAGCGCGCCGAGCACGGGAGCGGCCAGGTAAATCCAGATGGTTTCCAGGTGTCCGCTCACCACCGCCGGGGCCAGCGACCGTGCCGGGTTCATGGAAGCGCCGCTGATTGGCCCGGCGAACATCGCCTCCAGCGCGATCACCGCGCCGACGACGATCCCCGCCGTGATGCCCTTCTCCTTGTCCCCGGTCGAGACGCTGAGGATGACGAGCATCAGCAGAAAGGTGAGGACGATTTCCAGAATGAAACTCTGCGTCGCCGAGCCGGCGGGCAGGGTCGCGCCGAGCGTTTCGTCCGCCGGGAACAGCACGCGCAACAGGCCGCTCGCCGCAAAGGCTCCGCCAAGCTGGGCCGCGACATAGCCCGGCACTTCCCGCCACGGAAACCGCCGGGCGGCGGCAAAAGCCGTCGTGACCGCCGGATTGAAATGCGCCCCGCTCACGTCCCCGAACGCGTAGATCATCGCCAGCACGATGAGGCCGAACGTCATCGCGATGCCCGCGTGGGTGATGGCTCCGTGGCTGGCGTGGCTGATGACCATCGCGCCTGTGCCGGCAAAGACGAGGCCGAACGTTCCGAGAAACTCGGCGAATAATTTTTTCATCGTTTCTTTGGTTTCGGGCAGCATTGCTGTTCAAACCCCCGGCAACACTCGCCGCCGTCCCGTTCGGCGAGCCGCCGCTTCACGCGTCCGGCGTCGCGCCGGAGGTGGACATGGTCGCGCAGGGCCGCGTGGAAAAAAGTGAAGACGGATTCCGTGAATGGCTCACTCGCTGGCGCTGGCGCATAGTAAACCCATTTACCTTCCTTGCGCGTCCGAACCAGACCCGCATCCCGGATCACCTGGAGATGGGTCGAAAGCGTCGATTGGCTGACCTCCAGGGCATCACACAGCTCGCAGACACACAGCTCCCGCCCCCGCAACGCGGCGAGAATCCGGACCCGCGTCGGGTCGGCGAGGGCTTTGGCGGCAGCCACCAGATCAGTCATGCTCAGAAACGTATCGGCATTAGCCGATATGTTCAAGATTTAATCCGGGAAAGGATTTCTTTTAGGCGCATCTTGAGGCCCCCGGAACGCCGACTTGAGTCGGCGTTCCGATATTGTCGCCAGTTGCACATCAGGGGCAGTGTAAGGATGCGCCCAAGTCTTTGAATCGCTTCGCGCACTGCCTCCGTTTGGAGTTCCGCATTTATGCGGTTCGGCCTGGTTCACCACTGCCCGGACCGCGTAAACGCGGAACTCCAAACAGGCGGTTTTTCTGCTCCCCATTGGCCGCGCGCCGGCCTATCCTCCTCCGACAAATCCACCGCACCTTATGAAAAAAACATTGCTGCCGCTGCTCGCCGTTTCCTGCCTGCTCCTCCCGCCCGCCCCGGCTCACGCCGGGCTGGCGGACAAGACGCTCGACATTTACTGGATCGATTCCGAGGGAGGCGGCTCGACGCTGATCGTCACGCCGGCCGGCGAATCAGTGCTGATCGACTCCGGCAATCCCGGCGGACGCGACGCCCGCCGCATCCATCAGGTCGCCACGCAGACCGCCGGGCTGAAAAGGATCGACCATTACGTGACCACGCATTTTCACATTGACCACTACGGCGGGTCGGTGGAGCTGGCCGCGCTCCTGCCCATCGCGCAGGTCTGGGACAACGGCATTCCTGAAAAAGACCCCGACGGCGGAGCGAACACGGAACGCTGGCTCGCGACGATCAAGCCGTATCGCGACATGAAGGTGGAGAAGCGGAACGTGATCGAGCCGGGAATGAATCTTCCGCTGGCCAAGCCCGAAGGAACGGCCCGGCTGGCGTTGCAATGCCTCGCGGCGAAGCAAAGTTTTCACCGGCCGGACACCCTCGCCTTGCCCACGCCCAATCCGCTCTGCAACCTCGCCGTGGAAAAAGCCCGGGACACTTCCGACAACGCCAACAGCACCGTGCTGCTGCTGCGGTTTGGCGCGTTCACCTTTTTTAACGGCGGCGACCTCACTTGGAACACCGAGGCCCGGCTCGTTTGCCCCGTGAATATCATCGGCCCGGTGGACGTGTATCAGGTCAATCACCACGGCCTCGACGTGAGCAACAATCCCCTGCTCGTCCGCGGTCTCGCGCCGACGGTTTCCGTGATGAACAACGGCCCGACCAAGGGCACCGCCAAGTCCACCGTGGACACGTTGAAAGGCACGTCCTCCATCAAGGCCATGTATCAAGTCCACAAAAACGTCCGGGCCGACGTGGAAAACAACACGACG
Organism: Verrucomicrobiales bacterium; assembly: GCA_947502425.1. Taxonomy (GTDB): domain Bacteria; phylum Verrucomicrobiota; class Verrucomicrobiia; order Limisphaerales; family SIBH01; genus SIBH01. Next base: position 3,381 of record CANMZY010000120.1, on the reverse strand, counting down.
GACGAATTCATCGCCAACTTGGAAAAAAACTGCGCGGGCCATTTCATCAAGCTCTCGGTCGCGCCGGACACGAAGTCCTACACCGTCACCATCCCCGCCACCGGCCACACACGGACGTATCAGACGAAGTGACCCGTGCGTTGGAGCAGCCGAGGTGACGAGGCTCATGTAATTCCCCTTTATGCCGGCGGGGACAACCTAAAGGTTGAACTCCAGCGGAAACAGCTCTCGCGCGGCGTTGGAGTTCACGCTTTAGCGTGTCCAAATTTTTAGTCAGAGCCTCCTCACCTCGGCTGCTGCTTTCAAAAAAACTCACGCGCGCGGATGGGCTGCGTCGTAGGCTTTTTTCAAACGCTCGGTCGTGACGTGCGTGTACACCTGCGTCGTGACCAGGTGCGCGTGGCCGAGCAATTCCTGCACGCTCCGCAAGTCCGCGCCCGCGTCGAGCAGATGCGTCGCGTAGCTGTGCCGGAGCTTGTGCGGAGTGATGCCAGGATCAAGCCCGGCGACAGCCAGATATTTTTTCAACCGGCGCGCGAGCTGGACGGGGGCCATCGGCGCGGGCTTCTTTTGGTGCGAAAGAAAAACCGGCGCGGTTCGGCTGGGCGGCTGCGGGAGCGTGCGCCAATAATTTTCAATTGCCTGCAACGCCGGTTCGCCGACCGGCACCTGCCGCTCCTTCTTTCCCTTGCCGCGCACCCGCACCAGGCGCTCCGGCCAGTCCACGTCCGCCACCCGCAGCCCGCACAGTTCGCTCACGCGCAGTCCGCAGGAGTAAATCGTTTCCAGAATCGCCACGTCGCGAAAGCACAGGCTCGCCGAAAGCGGACGCCCCGCCTTTTTTTTCTTCGGCGAGGACACTAGCTTCAATCCTTTCAGCGGCGCGGCCAGCAGGTCTTCCATTTGCTTTACGGTGAGAAATTTTGGCAGCCGCTTCTCCAGCTTCGGCAACGAGAGGTTCTTGATCGGCGACGCCACGACCGCGCCGCGCCGGATGAGAAACTTGTAGAAGGAACGCAGCGCGCAGAACCGCAGTTGAATCGCCGCACGGCTCAGTTGTTTCCGGCCCAGGAAACGGAGGAAGTTGCGAAAATCATCCCGCTGCAACTGGCCCCAGTCCGGCGGCTGCGACTTCTCCCGCTGATGCCACTGGAAAAACTCGGCCAGCGCCTGCTGGTAATTTCTCACCGTGTAGGGCGAGGCCCCGCGATCTGTCTGGAGATGCTGGAGGAACTCCCGGCTGCGCGGGTCCACCACGCCGATGGCGGCTGGCGGGGCCGGTTTCATGGCGTCAGACCGCGCCGCCGTCGGATTCGCGCGGGCCGAACTCGAAGCCGATCTTGCCGTTCTCCTCCAAGATCAAGTGCGCCGGAAAGGGCCGGCCCGCCTTGGAGATGAATTTGGTCATCAGGTCGGTCTTGCCCTTGGCTAGCAGTTTCACCACCTGCTTGCGCTCGATGGGCTGCTGCAAAATCACCTTGCCGGTTTTGAATTTGCACGCGCGCGCCTCGGCCTGGGATTTTTCACAGACGTAATCGGTCGGGCCTTCAAAAACTTTACCGCCGCACTTGGGGCATTTGCCGAGGGATTCCTGCCCGGTGAAATCAATTTTCGGCGCGGGTTCCTTCGGCGCTTTGGCGCCGCCTTTGCCCTTGGCGGCGCGCGGCTCGAACTCGAAGCCGGTCTTGCCGTCCTTGCCGATCACTAGATACGCCTTGAACGCGCGGTTGTTTTTCTTGGAAATAAATTTCGTCAGCAGATCGGTCTTGCGGGTTTCGAGCAGCTTCTTCATCTGGGCGGCCTCAATGGGCTGCTGCAAGATGATCTTGCCGGAGCGGAAATCACAAGTGCGCGCCGCGCCGGTCGCCTTCTCGCAGATGTAGTTCATCGTGTTGTCGAAAACCCGCGCGCCGCATTTCGGGCAGACGCCGAGCGGCTCCTTGCCGGTGAAATCGACTTCCACCACCACGCCCTCGGCGTTCGCATCGTTGTTGCCGAAATCAAACTCCGGCTTGAATTCCGGCGAGAGCTTGACCACGGCGGCGAAGGGAAATCCCTTTTTGCTGCGGAACCCCTGCAGCGGGCCGACAATCTTGTTCGTGAGCAACTCCTCGATCTCGGCGCTCTCAAACTGCCGGCCGGCGACGATTTTCCAAAGCGCGAAATCGCACTTGGTGCATTGAAATTTTTTGTAGTTCTCCTTGATGAGGCCGCTGCATTTCGGGCAGGGCGTCGTCAATTCGCCAAAGTCGCCAGGCACCGTGTCGCTCTCAAAACCCTTGGCCTTGGCGACCATTTCGCGCGTCAGCTCCTGAATCTCGCGCATGAATTCCTCGCGCTTCAACTGGCCGCGCTCCATCTGCTTGAGCTTGAATTCCCAGTCGCCCGTCAGCTCCGGCTTGCACAACACCTCGATGCCGAGGCCGCGCAGCAGCGTGATCACCGAGAACGCCTTGGCCGTCGGCTGCAGCTCGCGGCCCAGGCGGTTGACGTATTTTTCGTAGATCAGTCCTTCGATGATCGCCGCGCGCGTGGCCGGCGTGCCGAGGCCTTTTGCGCCCATCGCTTCGCGCAGCTCCTCGTCCTCGACCAGCTTGCCCGCGCCTTCCATCGCCGAGAGCAGCGTGGCTTCCGAGTAGCGCGCGGGCGGCTTGGTCTGGTTCGCGTTGACGTCGATTTTTTCGGTGCGGACCGTTTCGTTCGGCTGTACCGCCGTCAGCGTCGGCGTGTCGTCGGTCTGCGCCTCCTTGCCGTAAACCGCCAGCCAGCCGGCGTGGAGCATGACCTTGCCCTCGCTCTTGAACGGCTCGCCCTCGACACGCGTGATGCGCGTGGTCACCTGAAATTCCGCCGCCGGAAAGAAGACCGCGAGAAACCGCTTGGTGACGAGATCGTAAAGTTTCGCCTCCGGCTCGCTCAGATTTTTCGGCGCGACTGGCGTGGGAATGATCGCGAAGTGATCGGAAATTTTGGCGTTGTTGAAGATCCGCTTGTTCGGGCGCACCCAGCCGGATTTCAAGATCGTCTCGGCGTGGGTGCTGTAATGCGTGTCGCGCAGCACATCGAGCGTCTTCTTGACCGTGTCGAGATAATCCTCCGGCAGCGCGCGCGCATCGGTTCGAGGATAGGTCAGCACCTTGTGCTTTTCGTACAGCGCCTGGGCCAGCCCCAGCGTGTTCTTCGCGGAGAAACCGAACCGCCCGTTCGCCTCGCGCTGGAGGCTCGTCAGGTCATACAACAACGGCGAGAGCTGCGAGGTCGGCTTGCTTTCCTCGGTGACGATGCCCGGTTTGCCAAGACACTTGGCGCGGATCGCCTCGGCCTTCGCCGCCTCCCAGACGCGCTCCGGTTTGAGCTGGTCGTCCGCGTCCTTCGCCTTGT
>CANMZY010000119.1:0-8785 GCA_947502425.1 Verrucomicrobiales bacterium | reverse complement strand
GTAAAATTGAAACGGCTTTTCATTCGGTTCACAGACGAACGGAGCGGCGGCAACCCGCTACGGTGATTCCTGCGCTGGCGGGAGGGGCGGCGAAACTGCGGAAATCGGGATTGACGCACGCCGACGGAGGCGCAGTATGGCAAATGAATGACACACAAACGGGTTTTTCCATGAATCGCACAGCGTCAAAACGAAACCCCAAAAAAACAACTCCATGAAAACACTCTCGCTAATTCTCGCAACGCTTGTCCTCGTCGGCTGCTCGCCGTCAAAGCCTGACGCGCCTGTCAAAGCAGCATTACCGAGCGTTCAGCCACCCCCGGTTACGAAATTGAAAGAATTTCTCAAATACAAACCTAAGGCCGAGAAGGGTGACGCTTCGGCCCAATTCAATCTGGGTCGCTGCTACTTCTACGGCCAAGGAGTAGCGAAGGATGAGGTGGAAGCCGTCAAGTGGTATCGCAAGGCGGCTGATCAAGGAAACGCTCGAGCCCAATCCAATCTGGGTTTTTGCTACGCCAATGGCACAGGAGTAGCGAAGGATGAGGTGGAAGCCGTGAAGTGGTATCACAAGGCGGCTGATCAGGGAAACGCTTGGGCCCAATCCAATCTGGGTGACTGCTATGCCAGAGGCGAAGGAGTAGCGAAGGATGAGGTGGAAGCCGTGAAGTGGTATCGCAAGGCGGCTGATCAAGGAAACGCTCGGGCCCAATTCAATCTGGGTGACTGCTATACCAAAGGCGAAGGAGTAGCGAAGGATGAGGTGGAAGCCGTGAAGTGGTATCGCAAGGCGGCTGATCAAGGAAAAGCTTCGGCCCAATTCAATCTGGGTGACTGCTATGCCAAAGGCGAAGGAGTAGCGAAGGATGAGGTGGAAGCCGTGAAGTGGTATCGCAAGGCGGCTGATCAAGGAAACGCTCGAGGCCAATCCACTCTGGGTTTTTGCTACGCCAATGGCACAGGAGTAGCGAAGGATGAGGTGGAAGCCGTGAAGTGGTATCGCAAGGCGGCTGATCAAGGAAACGCTCGGGCCCAATACACTCTGGGTATATGCTACCGAGACGGCGAAGGGGTTGCGAAGGATGAAGTGGAAGCGTATGCGCTACTCAACATCTCTGAGATTAACTATTCCACGGCTGTCGTGGCGCGTGAAGATTTGGAAAAACAAATGTCTCCCGATCAGCGCGCAGCCGGACAGAGACGGAGGAAAGAACTGCAAAAGGAGATTGAAGCGGCTCAGGCCAAGAACGCCGGAAAGTAAAACGCCCCCGTTCTTTGGGCCTAACCCGGTGTTTGAAATGGAAGGCGGTGTTCACTTGTTGCGGAAGATTTCGCTCTGCACCACGGCGTGCAGCATTGTGCGGATGCCGTGTTTGGTCGCGGCGGTGTCGGCGAGGATGCGTTCGACGGCGGCGCGGTCGGAGAAGGAAACGGGCGCGCCAGTCGCATACACGATGATCTGGCTGGCGAAGTTGCGCGCGATTTGCGACTCGTCGGCGAAGAGCAGTTGCTTGAATTCGCGGATGTCTTTGAAGCCGCGGCCGGCGGCGAGTTCGCCGCTGGCATCCACTGGGAGGCCGAGGAGAAACTCGCTGCGACCGGCGCACGCGGGCGGCCGCGTGATGCGGTCGCCATTTCCCAGCGAGCGAAAGCGCGCGCGGAATCCGCCGATGGCGTCGTAGCTCTCCAGCGCGAATCCCGGCGGGTCCATTTTCGCGTGGCAGCCGGCGCACGACACGTCGGCGCGGTGCTTTTCGAGAATCGCGCGGAGAGTCGTGAGGCCGCGCGTGTCCGGCTCGATGGCGGGGATGTTGGGTGGGGCGGCTCCGGCGGTTTGCCGACGATTTTGCGCTGCACCCACGCGCCGCGCCGCACGGGCGAGGTCGTGGTGCCGTTGGCCGTGACTTTCAAAATCGCGGCCTGCGTGAGGAAGCCGCCGCGCTGCGAATCCGCCGGCAGCGGCACGCGGCGAAATGCGGTGCCCGCGATTTCGGCAGCCACGGGGCGCGGCAGCGTGTCGCGCGGTTGTTTCGGCTGCGGCTTTTCCTGCGGGATGGTGAAATCTTCCACATCGAAGTCGCCGTAGAAGCGCGTGAGCGTTTGGTCGAGCATCGCGAAGTCGGAGTGGACGATGGTCGCTGCGGGCAGATCGCGTGTGAGCAGGTCGCGGAAAAAAGCGCGCGTCTCACCCACCATCGAGTCGCGCAGCAGCGGGCTAGAGCGTTTCCATAAAACATGTAGCTTTACACTGGTGGGCGGTTCTGGCAGGATGAGGGCATGAAAGCCATTCCCGTCCCCGTGCGTGAACGCATCCTCAAGCTCTACGACCAAGGCAAAAGCACCGGGGAGATCGCCGCCAGCTTCGGCTACTGCGTGGCCGCCGTGCGCCGCGTGCGCCAGCACTTCAAAGCCCGCGGCACCCTGGAGCCACAAACCCAACGTTGCGGCCGCAAGTCTCTCCTGACTGCCGCCCGCCAAACCCGCCTCCAACAACTGCTCGCGCGGCGTCCGGACGCCACGCTGGCGGAACTGGGGGCGCAGTTGGCACGGCCCACCTCCACCATTGACCTGTGGTTGAGCCGGCTGGGCTGGAGCTGTAAAAAAAACGCTGCACGCCGCCGAGCAGTCGCGGCCCGACGTGGCGGAGCAAAGAAGAGCGTGGCCGCAGCGGTTGGCGGGCGTGCCCGCCGCCCGGCTGGTCTTCGTGGATGAAAGCGGGGCCCACACCCAGATGACCCGGCGCCACGGGCGCAGTCCGATCGGGCAGCGGCTGGTCTGTCCCGTGCCGCACGGGCATTATCGGACGACCACGCTGATCGCCGCCGTGCGGCTCACCGGGCCCCAAGCCCCCTGGATGTTTGACGGGCCGATGAATGGCGAACTGTTTTTGGCCTGGGTGAAACAGGGGCTGGTGCCGGGGTTGCAACGGGACGATGTGGTCATCCTCGACAATCTGGCCAAGCACAAGGTGGCGGGAGTCCGGGAGGCCATCGAGGCCGCCGGGGCGCGGTTGGAGTATCTGCCGCCCTATTCGCCGGACCTCAACCCCATTGAAAATCTGTGGAGCAAGGTGAAGCAGGGGATCAAAAGCCGCGCTCCGCGCACGGCCCGCCAACTCTGCAAGGCCACCGGGGCCGTCTTCGCCGCGGTCACTCCCGAAGACTGCCACGGCTTCTTTTTACATGCCGGCTACGCTACATTTTTGATGTAAATGCTCTAAATTCGGGGTAGAGCTTCGAGTGCGGCGTGTTGTCGTCCACGAGCCAGAGGTCGAGCCACTGGTCGGTGAAGTCGGTGATGAAACGCGCGGCTTTCGCGTCGGCGAGCATCCGCTCGGTCTGCGCGCGGAGGACTTTTGGGTTGCCGAGTTTTTTCGCGGCGGCGAGCGCGAGGAGTTCGTCGTCGGGCATCGAGGCCCACAGGAAATATGAGAAGCGGCTGGCGAGCGCGTGGTCATCGAGCCGGCCCGGCGTCTCGCGGAGAAAAAGAAACTCCGGCGAACAAAGCGCGGCTTGATAGGCGGCAAGCATCGCTTCCTCGAACGTCGCCTTCTCCGCGAGCCGCGCCTGCGCGACGGCGGCGAACGCCTGCACTTCCTCGCGCTCCACGGAGCGGCGGAACGCGAGCGGCAAAAAGCTGGCAAGTAATTTCTCCGCATCCGCCGCCGTGTCCGCCGAGGCGACCGTCCATGCCTGCTGATGCTTTGGCGTGAGCACGAACGGCTGCGGGCCGCCGCGCCACTGGCCCATCGGGCGACGTGGCGGACGTTGCGCGCTTGTAAATTTCACCAGCGGCAACTCGCCGAACAACCGCCGATGCCCCACGCCCGGCCACGCCTCCACGAGCGGTCCCTCCACTTCGAGCCAATCCACCGCCACGCCGTCGCCCGTGTATTTAGCGAGCTTGTTGCGCGGGATGCCCTGCCAGTCGTGCTCGATGGAGATGGGCTGAAATTTCAAGCTGTCGCCGGGATTCAGCCACACCACGGATTCGCTCACGGTCGGCTTCAGCGACGGCGCGTCGTAGTAACCGACAACCACCTCCTTTGAACCGGAGTGTCGCCCATTCACCATCAGCCGCCCGACCTGCGGCGTCGTCGCCTTCACCTCGCCTTTGTCCCAGCGGAATCCCCACATCGAAACGCGGACTTTGTAAAAGCCCGGCACCACCGGCGACATGAGGCCAAAATCCGGCTGCGAGTCGTCGCCATTGCGCATGAACCCAATGGCGCCGCGATAAGGCACCTTCCCCTCCTTTTTGAGCTGCTCGAAAAACCCGAACCCGCTCCCGCCCGGCACATGACCGCTCGGCACGGAGAGCGGGAAGACGTCCGCGTCGTATTTGAAATCCTTAAGACACACGCCATCGCCATTGATGATCCCATCCATGATGCCGCCATCATCACCAGCGTAGAGCCGCACCGTCTTCGCCTCATCGCGCTCCGGGCAAGGCGCGATGGCCAGCGGCAGCGCCTTGCTCGCCGCGTCGAGATACTTCGCGATTTGCACCGTCGAGAAATCCAGCGCCGGCCCCGCCTTGTCGTAACCCTGCACGCGCTCGTCCTCCGGCAGCAAATCGCGCAGCGTATTTTCGTATTCGGTGCGATTGAGCCGCAGCAGCGTCGCGCGCCCGTCCGTCCGCCGCACCTTCTCCGCGCCGACGAGAGAATCGCGCAGCCACTTTGTCACCGCGGTGGTTTCGCCTTTCGGCGGACGCGCCTTCTTCTTCGGCGGCATCTCGCCGCTCTCGATGCGGTCATGAACCTTCAGCCAGCGCGCGAACGTCTCCGCGTCGGCGAAGTCAGGCTTGAGCGCGGTGAGGTCGAGGTTTCCCTTCTTCGTCTCCGCGTCGTGGCACCCGGTGCAGTGCTTGTCGAAAAACTTCACCGGCACGGCGCCCTGGGCGAACGAGGCAACGAACCATGAGCAGCAGGCGAGGAGCAAGGACAGGCCACCCCGAGTATTTTGCGCGCCGGGCACCCCGGAAGTCGGCCACCGCCCCGTGAACCGTGGAGCGCGGCCGTCCCGGCTGCGAGATCGGGCGGCGTCTCGCCGCTCCGAGGAACACGGGGCGGGACGCCCCGTGAACTCGCAGGCGCAGACGCCTGCGCCACCTCCGCCATCCCGGTCCAGGGTTTCAAAGCGCGAAACCTTCGTTCGGAGCATTCTCACCCCGGCCCTCTCCCCAGCGGAGGGAAAGGGCGCGCGAGAACGCCAAGAGAAAGCGTCTCTAAAGAGAGGCTCATGGGCAGAGTGCGGAAAATAAAATGTTCATGTCGTCAGGTGAGCAGCGCCTGGATGACATTGCCATGCACATCAGTCAGCCGGTAGTCACGGCCGGAATGGCGGTAGGTGAGGCGCGTGTGATCCAAGCCGAGCGTGTGGAGGATGGTCGCGTGGAGATCGTGAACGTGGACGGGATTGGCGACGATCGAGTTTCCGTAATCGTCCGTCTCGCCGTAGCTGAAACCGCCGCGCACGCCGGCGCCCGCGAGCCAGCAGGTGAAGGCCTGCGCGTGGTGCTCGCGGCCCGTCGCGTTTTTCGCGGTGTTGAAAGGGGTGCGGCCAAACTCCGTGGCCCAGACCACGAGTGTGTCGGCCAGCATCCCGCGCTGCTTGAGATCGGTCAGCAGGGCGGCAATGGGCTGGTCCACGTTTTTGGCGAGACCGACGTGGTCGTTCATGTTGCCGTGAGAATCCCAGTTGCCGCTCGCGCCGGTGTCGATCAATTCGATGAACCGCACGCCCCGCTCCGCGAGCCGGCGTGCCATGAGGCACTGCCAGGCAAAGCCTTTGGTGCTGCCGCGCGCGAGGCCGTAAAGCTGGTGGATGGCATCGGTCTCCCGGGTGAGATCGAACGCCTCGGGGGCGGCGGTCTGCATGCCGTGCGCCGTCTCGAAGGCGCGGATACGCGCGGCGAGCTGCGCGTCGTTGTCGCGCGCCAGCAGGTGCCGGCGGTTGAACGCGGCGGACAGGCCCAGTTCCATTTCCTGCACGCCGGCCTCGGTGAGCCGTTTGATGTTCGGCACCGGCTCCGGCCCCGGCACCACGCGTGTGCCCTGATGGCTGCCGGGCAGAAAGTCCGACGACCAGAGCTGCGCGCCGGAATACGGCAGCGCGGGCGCGATGACGACAAAGCCCGGCAGGTTCGCGTTCAGCGAGCCAAGGCCGTAGCTGATCCATGAGCCCATACTGGGCCGGGTGAAACCGACCGAGCCGGTGTGTATGCCGAGCGTCGCCGCCGCATGGTCGGCATTGTCGGAGAACATCGAGCGCACTAGGCAGAGGTCGTCCGCGCACCGGGCGATTTTCGGAAACAGCTCGCTGATCCACAGCCCGGACTGGCCGCGCGGTTTGAACTCCCACTGCGGGCGCTTGTAGAACTTCACCTCGCTGCGGTTCTCGGGCGCAAAGGCCTGGAGCATTTTCTTCGGCACCTGATACGGCTCGTTGTGGTCGGCGATTAGGCGCGGCTTGTAGTCGAAGGAATCCACATGCGAGACGCCGCCGCTCATGTGGAGAAAGATGACGCGCTTCGCCCGGGGCGCGAAGTGCGGGGGACGCGGCGCCAGCGGATCACCCGCCGCGCAAAGCTCGGAGAGCGCGCCGGGCAGAAGCAGCGAGGTGCCGGCGAGCGAGTGGATGAAGGAGCGGCGGTTCATTCAGTCAAGGTAGAGAAATTCATTCGCGGCGAGCAGCGCGCGGCCCAGGCTCTGCCAGGCCTTTTCGAGAGAAAGCTGGTTCGCCGTGAGCAGCGCGAGGTGGCTGGCGGCCAGTTGCGCCTCCTCCGGCGACGGCGGACGGGCATAGAGGATTTGAAAGGCCCACTCGATCCGCACGGCTTCGTCGGATTTTTCGCGCAAGACGCGTGCGGCGAAATTCTCGGCCCGCTTGTGGATGAAGGGATCGTTCATCACGAAGAGCGATTGCAGCGGGGTGGTCGTGGCCTGGCGCTGGGCGGTGCTGCTATTCGGGTCCGCGCCGTCAAAGAGCAGCAGGAACGGATGCCGCCGAAGACGTTGCTGCATTTGATAGACGGTGCGCTTCGACGTGTCGTAGCTGGCGAAGAACTGGTTGTGCTGCGTGAAGCTCCAAGTGCTGACGGCGGGGAACGGATGCGCGCCGCCGGGCTTGGCGTCGAGATCGCCGCTCACGAAAAGCAGCGCGTCCCGCACGGACTCGGCGTCAAGCCGGCGGCGCGCGGCGCGCGACCAGAGCGGGTCCTCGCCGGCCCCGGCGCTGGCGAGTTGCCAGGTGCGCGAGGTCAGGATGAGGCGGTGCATGGCCTTCACCGACCAGCCGCTGGCCACGAAACGCCCGGCCAAAAAATCAAGCAGCTCAGGATGCGTGGGCGGCTGGCCGCGCAATCCGAAGTCATTCGGTGTGGTGACGAGGCCCCGGCCGAAGTGATGCTGCCAGATGCGGTTCACCATGACGCGCGCGGTGAGCACATTCGTCGGCGAAGCGATGGCCTCGGCGAGTTCGCGGCGGCCGCTGGACTTCGCATCGCCGAGCGGCTGGCCGCCGAGGATGGTGGGGAAATGGCGCGGCACCGTTTCGCCAAGGCGCGTCGGGTCGCCGCGCACATGAAGCCGCGCGTCGGCGGGCGGACCATCGCCCACGGCGTAGGCGAGCGACCACGACGGCGGCGCTTCGGCGAGCACGCGGCGCTTCTCGCGCGCGGCATCCCGGTCCTTCTTCGCCTGAGCGACTTTGCCCTTTCGCTCCGGCGCGTCGGGTTCTTTTTCGGCGGCCACCCTCGCCTCTTCGTGCTGCTTCGCCTCGGCGTCGAGCGCGGCGAGCTTTTCTTGCAACAACTTTTTCACGGCCACGACTTCGGCGGGCGGGAGCAGCGGCCGGAGATTCTCCGGGCGGTTTTTCCCCTCGCTGCCGGGATGAGGAAAAGTGGTGCTGCTGAAGACGCCGTAGAGCGCGTAGTAATCGGCCGTCGAGACGGGATCGAACTTGTGGTCGTGGCAGCGCGCGCAACTGAGCGACAGGCCGAGAAAGGTGCGGCCGGTGTTTTCGATGGCGTCCTCGATGGTCAGATGCGTCTCGCCTATTCCGCCCGCGAAACGCCGCGCGGAGGCCACGTAGCCCGTGGCAATGACCCGCCGCTCCCACTCGGCCGCGGAGCCGGGCGGCAGGAGGTCGCCGGCGATTTGCTCGCGGACAAACTGGTCAAACGGCAGATCCTCGTTGAAGGCGGCGATGACGTAGTCGCGATATTTGTGCGCCTGCGGGACGGGATAATCGGAGGCGTTGCCGCTCGTGTCCGCGTAGCGCACGACATCCAGCCAGTGGCGGCCCCAGCGTTCGCCGTATTGCGGCGAGGCGAGCAGACGGTCCGCAAGATTACGGATGGCGGACGGCGGATGGCGGGTTGAGCCGGCGATGAACGCCTCCACTTCCTCCGGCGTGGGCGGAAGGCCCGTGAGGTCAAAAGTCATCCGCCGAATGAGGGTGCGGGGATCGGCGTCGGGCGCGGGCGCGATGGCCGCCTGCTCCATTTTGGCGAGCGTGAAGGTGTCAACGTCGTTGCGCGGCCATGAGGAGTTTTTCACCTTGGGTCGGACGACGCTCGGCACCGGCTGAAACGCCCAGTGTTTTCGGCCCTGGTCGTAATCAATCTGGCTCACGGCCTTCGTCACCGCCGCCTCGCCCGCGCGCGGGTCGGGCGCGCCGAGTTTCACCCACTCGACCAGATCCTTCACGCCCTCCGGCGGCAGCGGATGCTTGGGCGGCATCTGGAAATCCTTGTCCCAATACCGCACGCCGCGGATGAG
>CANMZY010000118.1:0-8921 GCA_947502425.1 Verrucomicrobiales bacterium | reverse complement strand
CGGCAGCGGGCGACCGGTGCGAAGAAACAGGATAGCCAGTTCCTCGAGCCTGGATTCGCCCTGCGCCGCCATGACGCGCGGCCACCAGTCCTGCGCCGTGAAATCCTTCCGCGAAAGGGAGATTTTATCGAAATAATCCTCGAGCAGCAGCCACGCGCGCTGGGAGTCGGTACAGTGGGCGAAGATGTTGAGCAGTCCGGTGCGCTCGGCGACGCGCGATTTGGAGTCGGACAGCTCGCGGCGGAGGTCGGCGAGGGCCCCGTAGGTTTTGGAGAGCACCGTGTGGTTGGCATCGTACTTGGCGGTGCTGGCGGAGAAGCGCGGGGCGCGTCCTGTTTTGTTGGTTGTCTTAGGCATGGTCCGTTCGGACCGCTCAATAAAAGCGGTCGTCCATTGCCTCATGGAACGAGGGCGGTGGTCAATGGAAAATTGTTTGCTAGCGGTTGTCCGGGGTCCGGGGTCCGGGGCGGGGCCAAGAAAAGCGTGCAAATTTTTCCGGGTACGGCACTCTGTCTGTATGTTGACTGCGGTTGACACGAAAAACATTCAGGCGGTCGAGCGGGAAGTGCAGGCCATTTTCCAGGCGTTGTTCCCCGAGGCCGACGCCTTCTTCGTCAGCCGCGCGTTCGGCTGGGTTCAGGAGTGGTTCTCTGGAAAATATCCCGGCTACCTGCCCATCGACGCCCGTTATCACGATCTGGAGCACACCATGCAGGGGACGCTCTGTCTGGCGCGCATCTTCCACGGCCGCGAGCGGGCAAAAGTGCGCCCCGGCGTGAGCGCAAAAATGTTTGAGCAGGGGCTGCTCGCCATCCTGCTGCACGACACCGGCTACTTGAAAAAAAACGGCGACACCGAGGGGACCGGCGCCAAGTACACGCTGGTTCATGTCGGGCGCAGCGGGGAGTTTGCGGAAAAATTCCTCTCGGAAAAAGGCTATCACTCCCCGGAAATCAGCGCCGTCCACAACATGATCCGTTGCACCGGCGTGAACGTCGATCTCGCCTCCATCCCTTTTGGCAGCGAGTCGGAGCGGATCGTCGGCTACGCCCTGGGCACGGCGGATTTGCTAGGGCAGATGGCGGCGGCGGATTATGTCGAGAAGCTGCCGGTGCTTTTTTTGGAGTTTGAGGAGTCCGCGCGGTTCAACGGAAACAAGCCGTGCCGCGCCACCTCGTTTGCCAGCGCCGAGGACTTGATGAGCAACACCGCGCAATTCTGGGACCGCTACGTGCTGCCAAAAATCAACGAGGATTTCGAGGCCCTCTACCGCTATCTCAACGCGCCGTGGCCCGACGGCCCGAATTTCTACCTCCAGCGCGTCGAGGCCAACATCGCGCGCCTGCGGCAGATGTTCCCGGCGGCGACTTGAGCGAAGCCGGCGCGCCGGTCTCCGACCGGGCACGGACCGAGATCCACCACCCGGCGGGCCGGAGCTCGGTGCTTCTATTTTGCGTTATCAATTTTCCTTCGCCGCCTTTCCTGTTTAACTCTCCGGCATGTCGCGTGAGTATGTGCTCCAATCGTTCCGTCCGCCGGTCAATCTGCAGATTGACTACGCGAACGAATTGAACGCGCAACAGCACGCCGCCGTCACTGCGCCGCCGGGGGCCGCGCTGGTCATTGCCGGCGCGGGTTCGGGCAAGACCCGCACGCTCATCTACCGCGTCGCCTACCTGCTGGAACAGGGGGTTCCGCCCGACCGCATTTTGCTGCTCACCTTCACGAACAAGGCGGCCAAGGAAATGATGCGGCGCGTCGCGAACCTCCTCGGCAGCGAACTCTCCGCGCTCTGGGGCGGCACGTTTCACGCCGTCGGCGCGCGGATTCTGCGACGCCACGCCGAGACGCTCGGCTACCGCCCAGACTTTACGATCATCGACCGCGACGACGCGAACGAGCTGCTCAAGACCTGCATCAGCGAGGCCCAGATCGACGTGAAGGCCACGCGCTTTCCCAAGACCGACGTGCTGGCGAATGTCTTCTCGATGGCGGTGAACAAATTGCAGTCCGTCTCGGAAATTCTCGCCGGGGAATACGAATTCTTCTCCGCGCTCGCCCCGCAGATCGAGGACATCGCGCGCCGTTACACCGCGCGCAAAAAGGCCGCGAACGTGATGGACTTCGACGACCTGCTCGTGAACTGGCTGCGCCTGCTGCGGGAGCACGACGCGGTGCGCGAGCAATACCAGCGGCAGTTTCAGTTCATCCTCGTGGACGAATATCAGGACACGAACAAGCTTCAGGGCGATCTCATTGACCTGCTCGGCGCGCGCCACAAGAACGTGATGGTGGTGGGCGACGATTCGCAGAGCATCTACGCCTGGCGCGGTGCGGACTTTCGGAACATTCTGGAATTCCCCAAACGCTACGCCGGCGCGCAGACCTACAAGATCGAAGTCAATTACCGCAGCACGCCGGAGATTCTCGAAGTGGCCAACGCCGCCATTGCGCCGAACATCAATCAATTCGCCAAGCAGCTCGCGCCCGCGCGCAAGTCCGGCTCCAAGCCGGTGCTCGTGACCTGCGGCGACGGCAATGAGCAGGCGGCGTTCGTCGCGCAGCGCGTGCTGGAGTTGCGCGAGGAGGGCGTGCCGATGGAGAAGATGGCCGTGCTCTATCGCTCGCATTTTCACGCGCTGGAACTGCAGCTCGAACTGACCCGGCGCAACATTCCGTTCAGCATCACCAGCGGCATCCGTTTCTTCGAGCAGGCGCATATCAAGGACGTGGCGGCGTATCTGAAACTCGTGAGCAATCCCACGGATGAACTTGCCTTCAAGCGGCTCGTGCAGATGCTGCCGGGCGTTGGGGGGAAGGGGGCGGAGAAGCTTTGGAACACCTGGACTTTGGAAAGCGGAAAGCGGAAAGCGGAAAGCGGGGCAATCGCGGCGGCATTGCAAAAATGTTCCGCCGCCGTGCCGAAGAAGGCCGCGACGGCGTGGGCGGAATTTGTCATCACCATTTCGCAGCTCGAAGCGCCGGCGGTCCGTGCCCAGCCCGCGAAGATGATCCGGCAGGTGATCGAGGCCGGCTACGAGGATTATTTGCAGGAGACATTTCCGAACTACCGCAGCCGCCTCGACGATCTGGAGCAGCTTGCGAGCTTCGCGATGCAGTTCACCAGCACGGAGGATTTCCTCACGCAACTGTCGCTGCTCACCAATCTCGAAGCCGAGGCCGAACAGGCCGCGAGCAAGGACACCGAGCAAATCCGCCTCTCCACGATTCACCAGGCCAAGGGGCTGGAGTTCGACGTGGTCTTCATCATCATGCTCTGCGACGGGATGTTTCCCTCGGCGCGCTCCATGGAATCGACGGACGGCGAGGAGGAGGAACGGCGGCTATTTTACGTGGCCATCACGCGGGCGCGGAACGAACTCTACCTGAGCTGGCCGCTGATCCGAGCGACCGCCGGCTACGGTGGCGATCTGATGCAGCAACGCTCGCGTTTCCTCACCGAAATCCCGGCGGAACTGCTCGATGAATGGAATCTGAGGCCGTTTAATCCGTACGGGTGAGGCCGAGTCCCATTTCTCCCGCTCCTCGTTCGAGGAGAGGGCCGGTGTGAGGAATCGGAAAATTCCCGTGCTTGTCGCAAGGCAACGCTCTGCATAATCTCGTCGGCATTCACATGGGCTACCTAGGAACGATTCGAGCGATGGAGGCTGCGCAACGGCGACAGCAGCGCGATTCGCAACGTCGGATGCGTGAATTGGAGCGCCAGGCGAAAGAACAAGCAAAGCTCTCAGTGATTGAGCAGGCGCGGTTGGAAGTTGAGACTTTTCAGGGACAGCTTGAAGTGCTTGTGTCTGTTCACAAGGAGCAAGGTGAAGTGTGGGATTGGAAAGCGCTTGCGGCTGCATTGCCTCCGCCGAGTCCGCACAGAAATTCTCGTCACGAACAGAAGATGAAGCAGTGCGCGACGGTTTTGCCCGTGCAGCAGAGAGAAGATTTACAGGCTCTATTTGAGCAAGCACGCCGGCAGGATGAGCAGGAGTTTCAGCAGGCGACGCAGGCTTATTCTGAACAGATGATGGAATGGGAAAAACTTAAAGGTTTGGCCCGACGAATTCTTGCCGGAGAGCGCAAGGCATACACTGAAGCTTTGGTTGAGCTAAATCCGTTTGCTGAAATGTCTGACCTTGGTTCGGCAATTCATTTTACGGTTCACAACGCGAAGCTGGCTGAGTGCGTCTTGAAAGTGAACGGCAGGCAGGCGATTCCAGCAGAAGTGAAGACGCTTACGTCGGGCGGGAAAGTTTCGGTCAAACCGATGCCCAAGGGACGCTTTCACGAAATATACCAGGACTACCTTTGCGGTTGCGTGCTGCGGGTCACTCGCGAGATTTTCGCACTTTTGCCCGTGGACGCGTTGCTGGTTACTGCGGCGGTGGACTCGCTTGATCCGCGCAATGGTCGGACGATTGAGCAGCCTGTTTTGTCAGTGTTCATGCCGCGAGACGTCGTCGCTCGGCTCGACTTTGACAGCCTCGATTCATCGGACGCGATGGAAAACTTCCATCATCGCGGTGATTTCAAGGCGACACGTAAATCGGAAGCGTTTCAGTCTATTTCACCGCTGACGTCCGCAGACATCACACAAGGTTCAATTGAAGACATGGGATTCCACGACCTGCTCGCCAACATTCAAAAGATGCGCGCGGAGTTGCAAACAAAAACTGCCGAATTGAGCCAACGTGCCGGTGATCCAATTCCGCAAACCAGTCCATCGTTATGACTATCGTCTTCGCTATTCTTTTTTTGCTCGCTCTGGGCTTTGTAATCTTTTTCATCATCAAAAACAAACGTCTGGAAGACGATGTGTTTCGCATCCAAAACGAGGCGCAAGCGTCCGTGGCTGAAGCTCAGAAAATCGTTGACCATAGAATTGCCGCAGTGCAGCGAGAGTCACAAGAATCCGTCGCGGAAGCTCAAAAGCTCATTGACCAGCAGTTTGCCGAAATGCAGCAGGAGTCGGAGCGCATCCGGCAACATTACGAAACCGAGTCGCGCAAAATTCTGGAAGCAGCCGACGCTCTTGTTGCGAAAACGGTCAAAGATTTTGAACCACTTCGGAAATACGAAAAGCTACGAGACGCAGAAGCTGAGGCCCAACGCCAACTGGCCAACGCCTTGCAGGAGGCGACGAGTTTGCGGACGGAAGCGCAGAGCTTGTTGGAACAAGCTAGAAGTGCCACAACCAGCGAACGGTCGATGGCAATTCAAAGAGCCAAGGAAATCCGCGACCAAGCCGCCGCGCTTCTCAATCAAGCTACGCTCGACGCCGGACGGATCATGGCAGAAGCCGAAAAACGCGCCGAAAAGATTGGCGGCGACGCCTACATTGCGTTGCGCGATAAGCGAACATTGGAGCAGGCCGTGCAGGCCCTTTGGAATGTTGTTGAGGGCTACGGAGACCGTTACGTCATCCCAACCCGCAGCCTGCTTGACGAGTTGGCCGCAGATTTTGGCCACACCGAAGCCGGGGAAGCACTCAAAGCTGCGCGGGAGCAGACACGTCGCATGGTGGAGCAAAAGCAGGCAGCCGCTTGCAACTATGTGGAAGATGACCGGCGCGAAAGAGCCAACAGATTTGTCGTGGATGCCTTCAATGGCCGAGTGGATGCAATTCAATCTCGAACCAAGCACGACAACTATGGAACGCTTGAAGAGGAAATCCGAGATGCTTTCAGCTTGGTGAACTTGAACGGCATTGCATTCAGGGACGCAAGAATCCTGCCCGCCTATCTGGACGCCCGGCTGGCGGAGCTAAAATGGGCCGTGGTCGCGCAGGAGTTGAAGCTCAGAGCGCGGGAGGAGCAGCGGCGAATCCAGGAGCAGATGCGTGAAGAAGAAAAAGTTCGACGCGAGCAGGAGCGCGCAATCAAAGACGCCCAGGACAAGGAGGAAGCCATCAAGGCCGCTCTGGACAAGGCCCGCCTCGAAGCGGAACACGCCAACGCCCAGGAGCGCGCCAAGTTCGATGCCCAGATTGCGGAACTCAGCCAGCGGCTTGTGGAAGCGGAAGCCGTGAAGCAGCGGGAGATTTCCATGGCTCAACTGACTCGCGCGGGAAATGTGTACATCATTTCCAACATCGGTTCCTTTGGGGAGGAAGTCTTCAAGATCGGCATGACGCGCCGCCGTGATCCGATGGATCGCATCTGGGAACTGGGCGATGCCTCCGTGCCATTCGATTTCGACGTTCACGCGATGATTTACAGCGAGGATGCGCCCGCATTGGAGCGGACGCTGCATGTCGCGTTCGATGACTTGCGCATCAACAAGGTGAATTACCGGAAAGAGTTTTTCCGCCTGCCGCTGGAGAGAATCAAACACCTCGTCGTGGCCAAGGGGCTGAATGCCTCATTCACGCTGATCGCGGAAGCTCACGAATATCGAGAGACGCAAGCGTTGGAAAAGATGACTCCTGAAGAACGGGAAAAATACCACCTGAGTGACGTCAACGGTGATGATGCAGGTGAGAATTGAAATTTGTTTTCACTCTCGCTGATTCGACTCCTCACCCCGGCCCGCGACTGCGGGAATGGAGGCTGCAATCGCGTTGGGATTGTCTCTACGTTTTCTTTGGCGGTTCTTCGCGCAGGGCGCAGGAGGTTTCTGTTGCACGGGGCGCAGGGGAGACGAACTTCACGCCGCGAGCGGCCGCTTCGCGCTCGCGTTCACGGACGTAATCGAAGAGCTGCTTCAAGTCGTAGCCCGTTTCGCGCGCGAGGTCGTCGCGCGTCTGGCGGATTTCTGTCAGGATTACATTTGGTTTCACGGTTTCTGCTTGGGCGGTTCTTCGCGCAGGGCGTAGGAGGTTTCCTTCTCACGGGGAGCAGGCGAGACGACCTGCCAGCCTTCGGCTTGCAGGCGTTTGAGGTCTTCGTCCATGCGGGCAAATATTACGTTCACATCGTAGCCGCACTCGGCGGCGTGTTCGGCGCGGATGCGGTGGATTTCATCAAGGATTTCGTTGGTTTGCATGGCTTATAGTTTCATCAATTCGGCGGGAGTGCAAATGTCCGGGCAAGCCAGCCCGAAGGCGACGCAAGCCCGCTCAATACGCGCACGAATGTGGTGGTTGTTAATGTGCCGGCAGTTCCAGGTCAGCAGAAAATCCATCCTATGCGCGGCGGCCAGGCCGATATGAACCGCGTCAACCTCAGCCACCGCCGGGATGATGCCGCTGGTCAGCAGGTGGGTGATGAGCGTGGAGGCTTCAGGCGTGCGCGGCACCAGCGGGATGCCGCGCAAGCGATCCAGCCGCGTGGCGGCAAAATTCACGTCGCCCCGGCTGACTTCAAACACCACGGACTGAGAGATGAAAAGGTCATAGTCGTGCCGCTCTGATTCCCACCATTGCTGGGTGGTCTCTTGATCCGCCGCCAGCCGCAGGTCCCGGCTGCGCCGCGCCACCAAATAGCTTGGGATGGTGGTTTCGAGATAGAGCCGGGGGTTCATTCGCGAGCCTGACTATTTCGCCCCGCCGGCCCGCGCCTTTTCCTTCTTCTCCTCAAGCTCGGCCTGAAATGTTTTGCGGTCGCTGACAAGCTGCTTTTCGATTTGCACGTAAGTTTCGGCGTCGCCTTTCTCGGCGGCCTTGGCCAGTTCGCCTTTCACGAGAATTTCACGGTCGGCGATCTTCGCCTTGTATTCGGCCTCGAGTTCGGCGATCTGCTTTTTCTGGGGATTGGTGAGTTTGATGGCGGGACTGGCCTTGGCCAGCCGTTCCATGGCGATTTCGTAGGAGGATTTCATATTGGTAAAATAGGGCTAGGCGCTTGGTTTCACTTGGCTCAACGGACACGCTAAAGCGTGAACTCCAACTTCCGGCGCGGGCGGCGTTTGTTGGAGTTCAGCCTTTAGGTTGTCCCTGCTGGCAGGAAATGAAATCAGGTGCATCGCCATATTGGTATAATTCAATGTCCCGGCGCGCTGCCGCCGCCGACGGGCGGTTTTTTTTTCCACGGCATGTCGGGAAATTTTTCGGGTACCTTCACGGCGGGCGGTTTCGGCTGGGCCATCTGCAATTCGGGATCACCATCGCCCGGCGCGTTCTCGTCGGGTTTAGTCATGTTTCCTTTCCACGAGGCGATGCGCGCCTGGAGGCCGTGATGTTCGGCGGTCTTTTTGTCGCCGGCCTTTTGGTAGAAGAGCGAGAGGTTGGTGTGGACGAGTTGCTCGTTCGGTTTCATTTTCTCGGCCTTGTGCCCTTCGGCAATGGCCGTCGGATAATCGCCCTTGCGGTAATGGCACATGGCCAGCGCGAGCTGCGCGTCGAACTGCTGCGTGTCTTCGGCGAGCAGGGCGGCGAACTTCGCGGTGGCCGCGTCGTAGTCGCCCATGCTGTAGTCGAACATCGCGTCGTCGTATTGTTCCTGCGGGGTCATAAAGATTTTGACAACGGACGTTAGCCCACGATTCTAGCCGCGCGCAACACGCAACCGAAAATGCTCAAACTCATTTCCACCGATTTCGACGGCACGCTCCACGCCGATCATGAAGATCCGCCGGTGCCGCTGGATTTGCAGGCGCTCATTGGACGGCTCCAGGGCGAGGGCGCGAAATGGGTTATCAACACCGGCCGCGACTTGTCGAGCCTGATGGAGGGCATCGCCCGTGCGCGGTTGACGATCCGGCCGGATTACGTGGTGGTGGTGGAGCGGGAGATTTACGTGCATGAAGGCCCGCAGTTTATTGAGTTTAAGGAGTGGAACCATCATTGCGCGCGGCAACATGCCGAGCTGTTCATGCGCGTCCGTCCGGATCTTCCCCGGCTGTTCCAGTGGATGAACGACCGCCAGCGCGCGGTGATCTATGCGGACGCCTATTCGCCGCTCTGTTTCACCGCCGAGAGCAACGAGGAGGCGGACGTGCTGCAAAAATATCTTGAAGAGTATTGCGCGGAAATC
>CANMZY010000117.1:0-8958 GCA_947502425.1 Verrucomicrobiales bacterium | reverse complement strand
TGGCTCACCGGCCCGGCGGAAACAGGAAGGCTAGCGCGCGCCAGGCCCGGAGCCGCCAGTAAAATTCGTTGTGCTGGCTGGTCCGGGCTTCGCCCCACTTGTCGCGGCGCAGGCCGCTGCGTTCCAGCTCCGCTTCCTTCAGTGGGCTTGCGTCCACGTGATGCAGGAGGTTCCGGCCGTCCCGCCAGCCGATGCGGCGCAATTCCGCCGCCACCTGCGTGGTCAGTTCGCGTCCGTCGTCGTCGCCGCCGTGGTCGATGACGCCGGAATCGAGATAGACGCGGAACGGCTTCGCCCCCGCGCGGCGCTTCCGCAACATGTCTTTCAAAAAGCGCGCGCCCTCGATTTGGAAGGAGCCGGACAGGCTGGCGGCCAGCCCGAAAATTTTCGTCTGCTCCCACGCCAGGGCCAGGCTGCAAATTCCGCCGAGGGACGATCCCATCACACCGGTGTGGGCCGGGCCGGGCCGGGTGCGGAAGGTGCGGTCGATGCGTGGCTTGAGTTCGCGGGTGAGAAAGCGCGCGTAATTTTCAAAGCGGCCGGCGGCAGTTTTTGACTTCGACGCGCCTGCCTTTTCCGGGCCGCGATATTCCTGATAGCGAAAGCGGCCATTGTTCACGGCCACCAGAATGACCTCGCGCATCTGGCTTACGGCGACCAGCGCGTCGGCAGTCTGATCCAGGTTCCACCCGCCCCAGCCGAAACAGGCGTCCGGCCCGGCGTCGCTGAACACATTCTGGCCGTCGTGCAGGTAGAGTACGGGGAAACGCCGGCGAGGCGCGCGGTCGTAGCCCGGCGGTAGATGAACGCGGAAGACGCGGCGCGCGCCGAGTGCTTCGGAAACCATTTCTTCTGCGGGTAATGTTCGTCCGTGCGTCATGCGCGGGAAAACGAATTTCACGAATTGGCTCGGATGGCCAGATGTTTCCTGAAGGATGTTCGAGTCTCACTTTCTTGCCGTGGGAATTTATTATCTTTTGAGGCTCGTGCCATCGAGTGACATCACCAGCACGATCAGTTGCCGCCAGACGGAGCGCCGAGCATTGCTCGGCTAGGGCGGAAAGATGTCCCTCCTGCCGAGCAATACTCGGCGTTCCGTCACCCTGTTGCACGAGTCTCAATTAATGGGAGGTGCAAGAAACTGAGCTGCGCCCCGTGATGAAAAATGCACCTTCACAAAGATTGTCCCCGCTCCGCCGCCATGTTACGATTTCCCCGTGACAAATCTTTTGATCGGACTTCTGGGCGCGGTGCTGGCGACGAATCAGCCGGCGGCCGTTTCCAATCTGATCGTCCAGCAGACCGGCCTGGCCGTCGCCATCCCCGATCCCAACGACCCGGTCGAGAAGGAATATCAAAAGCTGCTCGACGACGATAACGCCGCGCAGGCCGAGGCGGATCAGTGGATCACCGACGAAAAGAAGTTTACCGACCAGGGGAAGGGACTGACCGGCGGCACGCTCCGGCTGCGCATCCGCCAGCGCTTCGACGGGATCGGCAAGTCCTACCAGCGTTTTCTCGAGCGCCATCCCGGGCACACCCGCGCCCGGCTGGCCTACGGCAGCTTCCTCAACGACACCGGCCACGAGGACGACGCCGTGCTGCAATGGGAAAAAGCCCGCGAACTCGACCCGAAAAATCCCGCCGCGCTGAACAACCTCGCCAATTATCACGGGCACAACGGGCCGGTGGAAAAAGCCTTCGAGTATTACGAGAAGGCCATCGCCTTGGCCACGAACGAGCCGGTCTATCTGCAAAATTTTGCGACCACCGTCTATCTCTTCCGTCCCGCTGCCACGAATTATTTCAAGATCAACAATCAGCAGGTCTTCGACAAGGCGCTCAATCTCTACCGCCGGGCGCTCGCGCTCGACCCGGGAAACTTTCCACTCGCGACCGATCTCGCGCAGACTTTTTACGGCATCCAGCCGCCGCGTTTTGAGCAGGCCATGACCGCGTGGCAGGCCGCGGAAAAAATCGCTCACGACGACATCGAGCGCGAGGGGGTCTATCTCCATTACGCACGCTGGCGGATGAACTCGGGCCGGCTCGACGAGGCGCGGCGCGATTTACATCTCGTGACCAACGCGATGTATGCGCCCGTCAAGGAGCGACTGCTGAAAAATCTCGCGACCAAGGAAGTTCGGGCCAAAGGCACGAATGCCCCGCCGGTATTGAACAAGAAGCCGTGAGTCCGCAAAGCTTCGGAGCTTCCGTTGGAGTTCACGCTTTTGCGTGTTCCGATCTTCCTGAATTCACTGATTAACGAATCCCGAAACTTCGCTGACAACTGCCCCGCGCCCTGCTTCAATCGCCCGCACATTCCAATATGATCAAACCTCTGCACCAACTTCGCGCAGGCGTCATCGGCACCGGCTTCATCGCCCCGGTTCACATTGAAGCCCTCAAGCGCCTCGGCGTCCAGGTCAACGCCATCTGCGGCTCGACCAAAAACGCCCGGGCCACGGCGGACAAATGGGGCATCCCCGAAGTCTATGGCGACTACGACTACCGCGCGCTGCTCCGCTCGCCGAACATCGATGTTGTCCACATCACCTCGCCGAACAAGGCGCACGTCGAGCAGTCCCTCGCCGCGCTGGCCGCCGGCAAACACGTCGTCTGTGAAAAGCCCCTTGGCATGAACACGCGCGACACGGTGAAGGTCGCCGCCGCCGTGAAAAAGAAATTATCGCCCGTCTTCGCCGTGAACTACATGTGCCGCTTCTTCCCCGCTGTCCTCCAGGCGCGCGCGCTGGTCGCGCGCGGCGAACTCGGTCAGATCATTCATGTCCAGGGCCATTTCTTTCAGGACTGGCTCCTCAAGGACACCGACTACAACTGGCGCCTGCTCGCCAGCGAGGGCGGGAAGCTCCGCGCCGTCGGCGACATCGGCACGCACTGGATTGACGCCGTGTCGTTCATCCTCGGCGCGCGGGCGCAGAGCGTGTTCGCGCATCTCGGGACATTTCACAAGACGCGCCTGCGTCCGCGCGGGGAAGTGCAGACCTTCGCGAAGATTGATCCCGCCACGATGGTTCCCTACCAGTGCGACACCGAAGATTTCGGCAGCGTGCTCCTCAAGTTCGGCAAGGCGAAGCATGGCTTCACCAACGGCGTCCACGCCAACGCCTCCATCTCGCAAGTCGCCGCCGGCTGGAAATGCAGTCTCGCCCTCGGTATCTACGGCACCAAGGGCAGCCTGCGCTGGGACCTCCAGCAGCCGAATGAAATGATTCTCGGCCGCCGCGACGAGCCGAACCAGATTCTCCAGCGCGCCACGCCTGGCTTCGACGTGGACATCGCGGGCTTCAGCGATTATCCCGGCGGCCACCCCGAAGGCTTCGCCGACGCGCACAAGATGCACTACCGGGCGGTTTATGAGCACATCGCCAGCGGCCGCAAGACTCCGCTGATCTTCGCCACGGCGGACGACGGGCATCACGAGGTGAAACTGTGCGAGGCGATTTTGCAGAGCAGCCGAAGCAAGGGATGGGTGAAGGTGTAAACCAGCGTGGTGGGGCGAGACGGAGTCTCGCCCCACCATCACGCTGATTCGGTTGCTGACACTCGTTCGGATCTCAGGCAACAACGTCCCACATCCATTATGAAAATTCTGACCAAACTCATCGCTTGTCTTGCCATCGTGGCCGCTGTCGCCGCTGCCCACGCTGCCGCGCCGAAACCCTTCTCCTTCCCGCGCAGCACGCCGGAGGCGCAGGGCGTGTCATCCGCCGCAGTGCTGGCGCTCGTTGAGGCGCTCGACCCGATCGACGCCATGAACAGCTTCATGCTGGTGCGGCACGGGCAGGTCATCGCCGAGGGCTGGTGGACGCCCTACCGCGCGCAGGACAATCACGAGTTGTATTCGTTGAGCAAGAGTTTCACGGCCACGGCGGTGGGTTTGGCGGTGGCCGAAGGCAAGTTGAGCATCGACGACGAGGTGTTAAAGTTTTTCCCGGAGGACGCGCCCGCCGAGCCAGGCGCAAACCTCAAGGCCATGCGCGTGCGCGATCTGCTCACGATGTCCGCCGGTCATCAGGACGAGGCGGCCATCGCCGCCGACAAGATGTCCGCGCAGGCGTTCCTCGTGCATCCGGTGCCGCACCAGCCGGGCACGCATTTCAAATACAACACGCCCGCGACCTTCATGCTTTCGGCCATCGTGCAAAAGCAGACTGGCCAGACGGTGCTCGATTATTTGCGGCCGCGCCTCTTCGAGCCGCTCGGCATCACGCAGCCGGTCTGGAACACGAACTGGCAGGGCGTCTCCCTCGGCGGTTACGGATTGAGCGTGCGGACGGAAGACCTTGCGCGCTTCGGCCAGTTCTACTTGCAGAAGGGCCAGTGGCAGGGCAAGCCTTTGCTCCAGCCGGCGTGGGTGGAACTGGCCACGTCAAAGCAGGTCGGGAACGGGAGCAATCCCAAGAGCGACTGGAACCAGGGCTACGGGTTTCAATTCTGGCGCTGCCGCCACGGCGCCTATCGCGGTGACGGCGCGTTCGGCCAGTACTGCATCGTGCTGCCGGAACAGGACGCGGTGATCGTCATCACCAGCGGACTGAAAGACATGCAGGGCTTGATGAATCGGACTTGGGAGAAGCTGCTGCCGGCCTTTGGTTCCAAGCAATTGCCGGCGGATGCCGTGAGCGGGAAGAAGCTGGCCCAAAAGCTCGCCGGCCTGTCGGTGAAACCTGCCGCCGGCTCCGACACATCGCCGCTCGCCACGAAATACTTTGGCCGGAAATTTGTCTTCCCGGCGAACGGGCAAAAACTGGAGGTGATCACGCTCACGCCAAACAAGAGCGGCAAGGGCGTGACAATGGCCATTCAATCTGGTGGAACCACGCACCAGTTCAGCGGCGGCCATCGCGAGTGGCAGCCGGGACCCGGCTCGTTTGCGGGGGTTGGCTCATTGAGCGCCTACCTCGGCGCTCCTGCCGCCGCGACTTCGGCGTGGGCGGCAGATGATACGTTGGTCGTGAAACAGTGCTTCACCGAGACACCCTTTTACATCACGCACCAGTTTCGTTTTGACGGCGATCAGATGTTCTACGACGCACAACGGAACGTGGGCTTCGGCGCCACGAAACAGTCGCAACTCGTGGGGCGGGCAGAATAGGGCGGAATTGGAATTGAGTTTTCTAAACTCGCAGTTTCAAAAACTCAAAGTTCAGATCGTCGGGATCAGTCGGCTCGCATGGCGCGGCCCGGACGCCGCGTCGTCCGGTTCCAAGGATCAGGGCGCAGGCTTCTTCGCCCCGTCCGCCGGCCAGGTTTAGCGAGGCGGGGCGGCGGCCGGCGCGGCATTGGTCGGCGGTTTCACACCCGCGGCGGGCATGACTTTGTGGAGCGCGGCGATGGTTTCAGCGGAGGGCTTGAAGTTTCCGGGACGGTGGCCCTCGGCGATCAACAGCGGGGTCCAGCCATATTTGTTCTTCTTGTTCCAGACCTCGATCTTGGCGCCCTGGTCGGCGAGGAACTGCACCACCTTCGGCAGATTCTTGTAGGCGGCGCCGTGCATGGCGGTTTCGCCGTTGGCATCGACGGCGTTCACGTCCGCGCCGAGTTTCAGGAGCAGTTGCGCGGCTTCGAGCACTTCCGGCTCCTCGCCGGCGACTTCATTTGCGGCGGCGCTTCCGACCCCGAGGCCGCACGCGACCATGAGTGGTGTGCAGTGATCGACGTTGCCCAGCTTCGGATTCGCGCCCAACTCGACCAGCAGACGCAGGTAAACGGCGTCGGCGGTGGCTGCGGCCATCAGGAACGGCGTCGCGCCGACTTTGCTGAACAGCCCCGCCCCGCCTTGGCCCGTCTTCAGTTTTGCGTTCACGTCCGCGCCCTGCTTCACCAGCGCCCGGATGAACTGAACGCTGCTCAAATTTCCGGAGCCAAGCGGCGGCGGCTGACCGTCGTCCTCGCCGCGCTGCGGTTTGCGCACCCAGGTCATGACGTGCAGCGGGGTGAATCCGGAACGCTGGTCATTCGGATCCGCGCCCGCCTTGATCAAATCCAACGCCAGTTCGAAGTGACCATTCTCGACCGCCAGCAGCAGCGCGCTCGTTCCTTTGCACGGCCCTTTGTCGGCCGGCCTTTTCGGCTCCATCGTGGCGTTCACGTCCGCGCCCGCTTTCAACAAGACGCGGACCACCGCCGCCCGGCCGTCGCGCGCGGCGAAGAACAAGGGCGTGAAACCAGAATCGGCCAACGGCGTGCGAAAATCCGCGCCGGCCTTGAGCAGCAACTCCACCACCGCCGCCTGACCGTCCGCCGCCGCCCACAGCAACGCGGTCTGCCCCCGCCGTTCCTTCGCATCAACCTTAGCGCCGCGCGCCAGCAGCGCCTTCACCGGCCCGGCGTGGCCCGTGCGCGCGGCGGTCATCAGCACCGTCTCCCCGCCGCGCAGAGTCGTGTTCGGGTCGGCGCCGTGCGTGAGGAGAAGTTCGACCATCGCCGTGTTTCCGTTCTGGCAGGCGAGCGAGAGCGGCGTGACGCCATAACGGTTTGTCGCCTTCGCGTTCGCCGTGGCGGTGACCAGCAGTTTCGCCGTTTCGAGATCGTCGAGCCGCGCGGCCCAGTGGAGCGCCGTCATGCCATCGGCCTGTGGTACGTTCACGTCGGCGCGCTGTTTGAGAAGCGTGCGAATGGCGGCGCGGTCGGATTTCTCGGTCGCATCCGCCAGCGGGGAATTGCCGGCCGCCAGACTGGAAACTGCCAGGAACAGTGCCAGCCCGAGTGCGCCAAATATTTTCATTGGAATTCGTCGGGATTGAATCCGGCGGCAAACGGGTTGATCACGCGCAGACCGGTGACGTGCTGGAAATCTTCCTCGTTCCGCGTCACCAATGGAAGTTCATGCACGAGCGCCGTGGCGGCGATGATGGAGTCGGCCAGTCCCATCTTGCGCTCCTGGCGCAGCGCCACCGCGCGCTCAATGACCGGTGCATCCAGCGGATGAACCGTCAAACGGCGGAATAAAATATCGAGCGCGGCTTTCTCCTCCGGCTTCAGCCCCGTGAAACCATACACCTCGATCTGGGTCACGCTGGCCACCGCACTTTCCGCCGAGATCGCCAGCGACTCGATCTCGGGCGCGGACTGGTTCGCGGCATAGATCAGGATATTGCTGTCCAGAAGCATGGTTCAATCCCGGCCCGGCAGCGGACGGTCTTTGCGGATTTCGCGCTGCCACGCCACCGGGTCGGTGATCTTCTGAAACGTGCCCAGCTTCCGCAGTTGACGAAGCGCAGCCAGCGCCGTTTCCCTCGTTGGACGGGCGTTTGTCTCCAGCTCGCTTTCCAACGTGGCGACGACCTTCACTTTGCCACGCCGCAAATTCTGCGGCACGGGCAGGTGCAGTGTGCCGTCGGCATCCGCTTCCAGAATGGCGGTGATCGTACTCATGTGGAGACGTTATCCGAAGGTGCAGGCCGCGTAAAGCCTCGCGTCGCGCGCGGTGAATCAAATCGCCAACGGCTCAAACAATTCATCCACCTTACCGTTGCTGTCGGCGAACGAGTCGAGGTGGACGCCGGCTTTGTCGAGCAGCGTCAGGTGGAGATTCGCCAGCGGGGTCGGCTTGGCGTAATTGATCTGCCGCCCGCCTTTCATTCCGCTCGCCGCGCCACCGGCGACGAGAATCGGCAGGTTCGAATGGTCATGCACGTTGGGATTGCCGATGCCGCTGCCGTAGAGGCAGAGCGAGTGGTCGAGCAGCGTGCCGTTGCCTTCCTTGGTCGCCTTCAACTTCACGAGGAACTCGGCGAACAGCGAGACGTGGAACTGATTGATCTTCGCCATCCGCGCGATCTTGGCCGGATCGTTGCCGTGATGCGACAGCGGATGATGCGAGTCCGAGACGCCGATCTCCGGGTAGGTGCGATTGCTGGTTTCGCGCGCGAGCTGAAAAGTGATGACGCGCGTGACGTCGCCCTGCCACGCCAGCACCTGCAAGTCGAACATCAATCGCGCGTGATCAGCATACGCGGCGGGCACGCCCACGGGCCGGTCGAGGTCGGGCAACGGATTGATTTTCGCATCGGCTTCGGCTTGCTGGATGCGGCGTTCCACTTCGCGCACGGTGTCGAGATATTGGCTGACGCGCGCGCGGTCGCCGGGGCCGAGTTCGCGCTTGAGCCGGGCGAGATCGCCGGTGAACGAGTCGAGCAGGCTCGCGCGCCTGCGCAACGCGACGCGACGCTCCGCGAGGCTGCCGCCTTCACCAAACAAACTCTCAAAGACAATGCGCGGGTGCGCCTCGGCCGGGAGCGGCGTCGTGGGCGACGACCACGAAAGATTGTTTTGATAAACGCAGGCATAGCCGTTGTCGCATTGCCCGACCACTTGTAGGAAATCCATCGCCAGTTCGAGCGACGGCAACTGCGTCTGCTGGCCGATGTGCTGCGCAGCGATCTGATCGACGGTGGTGCCGAGGCGGTAGTCGGAACTTTCGGTCAGCTTCGCCTTGGCCGCGCTGAGGAAGGCGGAGTTGGAGGTGGCGTGGCTGCCGGGATAGGCGTTTTGCAACTCCAGATTCGTGATCACCGTGATGTGCTCCTTGACCGGCGCGAGCGGACTGAGGATGGGCGAAAGTTCGCCGAGCTTCGCGCCGCCGGGCGGAGTCCAGCGGCTTTGATCGCAGCCCATCGGCATGAAAACGAAACCGAGCCGGCGCACGGGTTTGGCGGCGGTCTTCGTCAGCGGAGTGGCGGCGGGCACCATCGACTCCAGCAGCGGCAACGCCATCGCGGCTCCCATGCCGCGCAGGAACGTCCGCCGCGGCATGAACTTTTTCGTGATGAACGAGGTGCTCAACGGGGGCTTCATGGGCGTTCGTTTAACACGGCTTCCTTCCGTTTGCACCAAGAAACAAGGTGAAAACCGTTCAGAGTTCAGCCTGATAAAGCCGCCCGGGCTTGCGACGTGATGGCCAGCACAGCCGGGTGCGTCACTTTGCACTCG
>CANMZY010000116.1:0-8963 GCA_947502425.1 Verrucomicrobiales bacterium | reverse complement strand
CAGTCCCACCGTGGACGTAGCCGCACCCGGCACGATTGTCGTCCAGTTCGACGGACGTTTCTACTCCGTCACCGGTACCTCGACCTCGGCCGCGCTAGTGAGCGGCCGCGCCGCCGGGATCGCCGCCAGCACCCGCAAGCCCGTGGCGGAAATCGAAGCCGCCATCCGCAAAACGCTCGCGATAAAAGCACCGTGAGGGGTTCCTTAACTTTTCACCTTTCTGTGTTTCGGGAAGAGTAGAGAGAGGAGCAGCATTGCGCCGAGAAATTTGCCGGGGAACAAACAGACGCCGACAGCCAGCAACAGACAAAGCCAGGCTCCCAATTGGAGCTGCGGCACCGGAACAGCAACCACCCCCGAGTGTATTCGCCAACGTCGGACTGACCGGATCGACATCGCCAGCAAACCCAGGCCAGTTCTAATTTGCACCGCCAGGAAGATCAGGACGAAACCGGGCAGGGAGCCGCCGGGCGTGATGACCACGCCTTCCGCCGGCGAGCGGCTCAGGTTGAAAATGATGGCCGCTTCGCCGAGGTTGGGGCCGTCCGGGGCATCGGGGAGCAGCCGGGGCAGAAGGCGCGTGCCGTTGGGCATCGGCCAGAATGTGACCAGCATTTCGGCGGTGAGCGGGTAGGCGTGCTCCAGGTGGCCGTTCATCCCGTGCGGCTCCCGCTCCGAAGGCGCAGGCGGCGAAACCGAAGCCCTTGATGACCGGTCCGGCATCCACGTCGGAATTCCATTCGTGGCTCGGCAGATCATGTGGAAACTCGCGGAAGCCGGCGCCGGTCCAGGTTTCCTGCCAGAAGAAAAGCGTGTAAAGCTCATACCATTCGCGCGCCTGTTCCGGCCTGATTTCCGGTGTGAACAGTGATCACAAGTGTCCAGTCATTTAACCCCATAAAAAAAGGTGTTTTTGCAGATCGCACCCATCGCTTTGGGGCGACGCTTTAGCAAACAGTGGCGTCGGGCAACAGGAAGAAGAACAGCGCGATGAGTCCCAGGAGAGCGACGTTCAAATGATGACTGATCGAGACCGCCTTCTGCACCGTGTCGTTCATGGCAAAGAGGGCCGTCTTGGGCTGCTGCACAAGATTGCTTTCATGTTGGTTGATCGAATTTTTTTGCGCATCACTTTTCGTCCCTCTCTCCATCCTGCAGTTGTCCCGTCGGGCTTGTCCAGTTGTTCATTGAACCCGAACTCCGAAGCAGGGCGGGGCGGAACGGGCTGAGCGCGACCGGTCCCCGGTCACAGCGGGTGGAGGACGCGAAGGACCTTGGAAAATCTGGACGCCTTCTCGCTGACGGGCGGGCTGCGGGCGAGGGACCGCCCGCGCGCCGGGAGCAGTTCCGATTTGAGCCTTGCGCGGTCGTCGCCCTCCATTAACCTGCCAACGTGGCTTGGTTTACCGACAGACATAGTTTCCTCATCGCCGTGATTGCCTACGGCCTCAGCGCCACGTACTCGATTTTTGTCCTCCGCAAAGGTTTCCGCGAAGACAACCGGATCAATTACCTGCTGCTCTTCGCGGGCTTCGTCTTTCACACCACGGCCATGTTCAAGCGCGGCTTCTCGCTGGAACGCTGCCCGATCAACAACCTTTACGAGGCCACCATCTTCATTGTGTGGACCATCGTCGCCAGCTACCTGCTGACCGGCGCGTGGGCGCGGCTGCGGTTCCTTGGCGCGTTTGCCTCGCCGTTAATTTTTGCCATCGGGGTCTTCGCGCTCATGCCGTCGCTGGATGTTCACGCGGCCCGGCCCACCTTCACCGGCGGCTGGTCGAGCCTGCACAAGGCCCTGATTTTGCTGGCCTACGGCGCGTTCGGCCTCAGCTCCGTGGCCGGGCTGATGTATCTCACGCAGGAGCATGACTTGAAATTTCACAAGCTGCGCGCGGTGCTCTCGCGGCTGCCGCCCATTCAGCGGCTGGAACTGGTGACCGGCCGGCTGCTCCTAGCCGGCTTTGTCCTGTTGAGCTTCGGCCTGGTGGTGAGCGTGATTTATCTCAAGCAGGTGCGCGGGGTTTATTTCACCAACGACGCCGAGATGATCTACTCCGTGTTCGTCTGGCTGCTCTACCTCGCGCTGCTGGTGGCGCACTGGCGGTTCGCGCAGCGCGGACGCCGCTTCGCGTGGGGCGCAATCGGCATGTTCGCGTTCGTCATGCTCACGTTCTGGGGCGTGTATCTGCTCTCCGGCATCCACAACGAATGATGAACGCGAAGATCAAACGGCCACCGGCCTTGGAGCGCCGATCTCCAAACCGGCCTGTCTCCAGCCACGCCGCGTCGCCCGCCAATCGGGAGATCGGCGCTCCGGGGCAATCGTCGTCCGGCGCGGCTTTCCTGTTCCGCACTCCGCACTCCACGTTCCGCACTTCCTGACATGCCTCTCCTCGTCATCGGCCTGAGCCATCGCACCTCGCACATCAACGTGCGCGAGCGGTTCGCCATCGCCGAGGCGCAGATTCCCGCGACGCTGCAACGGCTCCGCGACACCGGCCTGGCCGACGAGGCCGTGATTCTCTCCACCTGCAACCGCGTCGAACTTTACGCCGTCACGCCGCTCGAACCGCGCCGGGCCTGCGACGAGCTCCGCCAGTTCCTGCTCAACTGCGCCGACTACCGCGATCCGCTGACCGACGAGATCTACACGCTGACCGAGCCGCACAGCCTGGAGCATCTTTTCAAAGTCGCCTGCGGCCTCGACTCGATGGTGCTGGGGGAAACGGAAATTCTCGGTCAGTTAAAAAAAGCCTACGACCTCGCGCTCCAGCACCGGCACACCGGCGCGCGGCTCAACAAGGCATTTCAAAAAGCCTTCCACATCGCCAAGCACGTCCGCACCGAGACGAACATCCAGCGCGGCAGCACCTCGGTCGGCTCGGTCGCGGTGGAGCTGGCGGAGAAAATTTTCAACTCGCTCCAGGACCGGCAGGTGATGGTCATCGGGGCCGGCGACACGAGCGAGAAGACCGCGCGTTCCCTGCTCTCGCGCGGCGCGCACAGCATCATCGTCTCGAACCGCTCGCACGAACGCGCCGTCGCGCTGGCCGCGGAGCTGAACGGACGCGCCGTCCATTTCGACGACTGGGCGGGTGAGTTCCACCAGATCGACATCGTGATCAGCAGCACCGCCGCGCCGCACTACGTCCTCGACCGGAAAAAACTGGAGCCGCTGATGAAGCTGCGAGAGAACCGCCCGCTGCTGCTCATCGACATCGCGGTGCCGCGCGACATTGAGCCGGAGGTGAATTTTCTGGAGAATGTTTACCTCTACAACATCGACGACCTGCAGGCCATCGCTGACGATTATCTGAAACAGCGCCAGGAGGAAATTGCCCGCTGCGAAACGATCATCCGCGAGAAGGCGAAGGGCTTGCTGGATCATCCGGGCCAGCCGGGGATCACGCCGAAATCCAAACCCGCCTTCGGCCACGAGTAGCCACCACGCACCATGTCCCTCCCCCTCTTCATCGCCACCCGTGGCAGCCCGCTGGCGCTCGCCCAGGCCAATGCCGTGCTCGCCCAATGCCGCGCGGCGTTTCCTTCCCAGAAGTTCGAGCTGAAAATCATCAAGACCACCGGCGACAAAATGCAGGCCGCCTCGCTCGCCGGGGCCGAGCTGCCCAAGGGACTTTTCACCAAGGAAATCGAGGAGGCGCTGCTCGCGGGCGAAGCCGATCTCGCGGTCCACAGTTTGAAAGATCTGCCGACCGAGCTGCCCGCCGGTCTGAAGCTCGGCGCCGTCGGCAAGCGCGCCGATGTCCGCGACGTGCTGATTTATCGCGACGCTGCTTTCACGCCCCACGCCCCACGCCCCACGCCCGACTGGTCGCCCGGCCAGAAAGCAGCGCACGAACCGCGCGGCTTCAAGCGCGGCCTGACCATCGCCAAGCTCCCGCCCGGCGCGACCGTGGCCACGAGCAGCACGCGGCGCGCGGCGCAGGTGCGCGAGCGGCGGCCGGATGTGAATCTCGTGCCAATCCGCGGCAACGTCGGCACGCGGCTGAAGAAAATGGCGGACCAGGGCGAACTCGACGCCACCATTTTGGCGGCCGCCGGACTGGCCCGTCTGGGCTTTGTAATTTTTCCCGATGGCCGCCTGAAAGGACAGGACGTGCCGGCAGGATTGCTGGCCGCGCCGATCGAGGTGGAGGAGATGCTGCCGTGCGTCGGCCAGGCGGCGATCGGCATTGAAATTCGCGCGGCCAATGAGCGGCTGGAAAAAATTTGCGCGGCGCTGGATCATTTTCCGACGCGCCAGGCGGTCACGGCCGAACGGGCGTTTCTGAGCGGGATGGGCGGCGGCTGCCAGTTGGCGGTCGCGGCCTATGCGGAGCTGCTCGGCCACGAACTGCGGTTGCGGGCCGTGTCCTTTCTCGGCGGCCAACCGAAGCGGAGTGAAGCCAGGCGTGTCGTGCCGGAAGCCGTGCAGCTCGGTGAGCAGCTCGCGGCGGAGTTGAAGCAGATTGCACCCGGCTGAGTCTTCCCCAAAAACAGCGGGTCAGCTTTTGTAACCGAGCAGGCGGCGCTCCTTGATGATGGCGACGACCTGGGGCGGAACATTATTTTCCCAGTCCGGATCGCCGCTCCGGATTTTGGTCAGGGTTTGCCGGGAGAAGATGGGGAGCAGCCCAGCGTTGTAATCGGGCAGGCTCTGGATGAAATGGTTTTCCAGCAGGTAGGCGTAGAGGTGGCGCAGGTGGGGCGCGACGCGCAGGTTGCCGGCGGTGATGATCAAGCCGGTGGCGGCGTCCTGGAGCGGATAGACGTAGAGCTTGAGATCGTTTTTGAAGAGGCGTCCGAAGGATTCGAGGATGCCGCCCTCCAGGTCGGCGTAATATTTCTCGTCGAAAATTTCGCGCAGGCTCGGCACGCCCATCGCGATGCCGATTTTTTTCTTGGTGTGCCGGAACAGGTAGGAGGCCAGGCGGTGATACTCGCCATAGTTGGAGATGAGCACGGGCTTGCCGAGCGTGCCGAGAATGTCCACGCGTTCGAGGAAGTCCAGATAGTCGATGGCGCCCTCGTCGATGAGGTTTTTCAACGTCATCTCCATCAGCACCACCACCTCCTCGCCCTGCACGCCCGGCTCCTGGACGAACTGGGCCTGGGCGCAGTTGAGCATGTCGAGCGTGACCTTGGTGACGGGGCGGAAGCTGCCGCGCTCGACGAGGATCGACTTTTTGTAGAGGACTTCCGAGGCCTGCACGACCTCGCCGGCGGCGGTGAACATCGCGGCGTTGGTCAGGCCATGCTGGACGAGTTGGAGGCTGGCCAGGCGGTTGTCCACCATTTGAAAGGACGGCCCGGAAAACTTGATCATGTCCACCTCCACGCGGTCGGGCGTGAGATCGTCCATCAGCGACTTGATGAAGCCGTCGGGGGTGTGGTGGAGGTTGAGCGCGCCGTAGATCAGGTTCACGCCCATGACGCCGATGGCCTCCTGCTGCTGGAGATTTTCGCGGTCCAACATGCGGACATGGATGATGATCTCGGACGGCTCGTCGCCGGGACACGGCTGGAAGCGGACGCCCATCCAGCCGTGGCAGTCGTCGCGATGGATGTAGCTCTGCGCGGCCACGGTGTCCGCGAAGACAAAAAACTTGGTGGTCGCGCCGCGCTTTTCCCGCAGCCGCTCGACGAGCAGGCCGAACTCGTGATCGAGCATGGTCTGGAGGCGGCGACGGCCGACGTAGCGCTCGCACTGGCCGTAGATGGCGTCACTGATGACCATGTCGTAGGCGGACATGGTTTTGGCAATGGTGCCGGAGGCTCCGCCGACGCGGAAGAACCAGCGGGCGACCTCCTGGCCCGCACCGATCTCGGCGAAGGTTCCGTATTTGCTCTGGTCGAGATTGATCTCCAGCGCCTTCTGATGGGTGCCGATGCTCGATGATTTTGATGTCATTGCGGGGAGGATTAGCGGGCAACGTGCCAAGGTCAGCGAGAAAATAATGGCCGGCACCCGGCCGGAATTGCCGGTTGTCGGCCGGCGGCGGACGGTTCATATTGCACGCATGACCGCCGCTTCCCACGCCACGCATCTCGTCCTCTATGACGATCATTGCCCGCTCTGCACTTTTCAGATGCGCCTGCTCACCTGGCTGGACTGGTGCAACACCGTCAGCCTGGTGCCGATCTCCAGTCCCCCGGCCATGCTGGCCGCGCCGAGCCTGACACGGGAAGATCTGCTCGCGGCCATTCATTGCGTGACCCCGGCGGGGAAAATTTATCGCGGCGCGCGGGCCATCCGATTCGCGGGAATGCGGATGCCGCTGCTCGTGCCGCTGGCGCTGTTCCTCTGGATTCCCGGCGTGATCTGGGTCGCGGAAAAATTCTACCAATGGGTCGCGAACCACCGCCTGGTCCTGAGCCGCGTCTTTGGCTGCAAGGAGGCCTGCGCCGTGCTGCCCGCGCGCAAACGCACCCACGAAGAGCAGGCGAAGTAAGCCGGAAGGCCCGGCGGCGCTCGATTAGAAACGATATTCCAAACTGAGTTTGAAGTTTCTGCCCGGCTGGTTGTAGCCGCTGCCGTGAATGCGATAATCCTCGTCGAGCAGGTTTTCCACCGCAGCGACCACTTTGACTTTGCCCTTCCAGTCGTAACCGGTGCGGAGGTTCAAGGTCGCGTAGCCGGGCGTGCCGCCGGGCGGGATGCGCTGCGTGTCGCGCACGTCATCGGGCGAGAGGCGGTCCTGCTGGACGGCGAGCAGGCCGAAGACTTCGACGAAAATGGGCAGGCGCGGGTTGACGGAATCCCAGCGCAGGCCCGGCACGGCCATGAGCGGGTGCATCCGGCTCATCGGCGCGCGCACGGCGGTCGCGGTCGCGGTCGGGAAAGAGTCGGCCTGGCCTTCCTGCCACGCGACCGAGCCGAAGAGGCTGAAGCCTTCGCCAAGGTAAAAGTTGCCGGCGAGTTCCACGCCATGCACGAAGCCCTGGCCGGCGTTGCGCTTGGTGACTTCCGCCGCACCGCCGATGATGTTGCCGGTGGGCGTGCGCACGATCAGGTCGTCAATGAACGTGTAGTAATAAGCGGCCGAGGCGTCCCAGTTCGGTTTCACGACTTTGACGCCGGTTTCGAGCGTGAGGAACTGCTCGGGCTTGAGGCCGAAGGCGGCGGTTTCCAGTTCGCCGCTGCGGGCGATGTCGAAGCGTGAAACGTCCGAAAGATTCGGCGCGCGAAAACCCTGCGAGGCGCCGCCGTACCAAGCCCATTCCTTCTGGTCGTCGGGGTTCCACAACAGCCGCGCGCTGCCGACGGCGTTGTTCCAGTCCTGGGCAAAGGAGGTCGGCAGGCCGGTCCGCGGATCACGCACCCGCCCGGCCTCGACGGCGGCGAAGGTGTAGCGTCCGCCGAGGGTGAGATGGACGCGCTCACCGAGCGGAATGTCATCCTGCAAGAAGACGCCGAGCAGATCGTAGCTGGAATCATCGGCCACCGGCCCTTGAATCCCGGCGGACGTGAACACTCCGGCGGCATTGTAGTTGCGCTGCGCGGAAGCCACGTAGTCGCGGTAGTACTCGACGCCGTAAGTCAGCAGGCCGGCGCAACTGGGACTGTCACCCTGGAGGGTCAGGCCCAGGGTGTTCACCCAGACATTGTTTTCCTGGCGCGTGAGGTTGGCCCGCTGGACGAATTGAAACTCGTCCTGCCGCTGCCACGAGACGGTGGCCTTAAACTTGTCGCCGCGTTCGGTGGCGGTTTCTAGCCGCGCGTAGGCGAGTTCACGCTCCTGGTCGAACTCGTGCCGCCGGTCAGTGCCGTGCGTCAGCCCTTCCCACGTCACGCCGTAAATCGTTCGGTGCGTGCGGTTGACGTCATCCTGCTGGGTGCGCTGATAGGCGAGCGTGAGCTTGGTGCGCTTGGAGAGAAAGTATTCCGCCTTGCCGTCCACGTCCCATTGCTCGTAGCCGGTGTAGGGCTGGCGGCCCACGGCCCGCCCGCCTTCCACATCCCCGTAGGTCTTGCCGGACAAACCGAGGCTGAAACCCCACTGGTCACGCAGCGCGCCGCTGAACTCTCCGCGCGCGAGGTGGCCGTCCTCGGCGGAACCAAAGCGATAATACGTCGCGCCGCCCCAGCGCACCTCGTCGCCGAAACCATAGCGCGGTCCGCGCATGAAGGCGTTCACCGTCCCGCCGACGGCATCGCTGCCGTAGAGCACCGAGGCGGGGCCTTTGACGACCTCGAGCCGATCGACCGCCAGCGCGTCCACCGTGCTCCAGTATTGATTTGGTCCGTCGCGAAACGTCGAGTTGTTCAGCCGGATGCCGTCCACCAGCAGAAGGGTGCGGAAGCCGGTGAAGCCGCGGAGAAAGGGCGAGCCTTGGCCGCGCGCGGTCTGCTGCACCATCACGCCGGGTGTTTCGAGCAGGGCCTCCGGCACGGACCCGGCCATCTTTTCCTCGCGCAACCGGTCGCCGGGAACGCGCTCGACGGAGTAGGGCAGTTCGATGGGCTTCTTCGGCCCGCGCGTGGGCGTGAACACTTTGACATCCTTCAACTGGTCGGGGCGGGACAGAGGCTGGTTGGTTCCTTTGGCAGCAGTTGTTTCCTGCGCCGAAACGGCAAGAGTCGTCAAGCCGGCCACCAAGGCGCAAACGATGCCGGCGACACCGGCTGAGAAATTGAAGATTTTCATTTAATAAGCCCTTACCCGACGGCGGTTGCGCGCGACCAATTCAAAAGAGTTTTCATCGCAGAGATTGAAGCTGGCCTGCTGTTCTCTGTGTGAAGCCAGGCGGCGGAATCACCTCGCCGTCAGCACCACGTAGTTGCGCTTGCCTTTGCGGAGGAGGAGGTGCTGGCCGAAGAGCAAGTCGCCCGTCGTGACGGCGCGCTGGAAATTCGCCTCGCGCACGTTGTTCAAGTAAACGCCGCCGCCTTCCACGTCTTTTCGCGCCTGGCCCTTGCTCGGACACAGGCCGCTGTGGACGAGCAGATCGACCAGCAC
>CANMZY010000115.1:0-8993 GCA_947502425.1 Verrucomicrobiales bacterium | reverse complement strand
GTCTATGGCTGCGCCGACGGTGAGCGGAAGTTCGTTCAAGACTTCGTCGCCGCGTGGACCAAGGTGATGAACTTGGATCGTTTCGACCTCGCGTAAGCGCTGGTCCATCTGGAAAGACCACGACCCGCAGGCGTCGGCCTGCGGGTCGATTGCTTGCGGCCAGGTCAATCCTTCCGTTCTTTGGATATTCAGGGTTTATAGTGGGTCGCATCCAGGCTGAGAACCACCCGGCTGAATTTCCATGGGACGGGACAGAGAATTCCTCGAACCCGGCCCCACTCCACCCAAACGCGCCAAAACTCACAGTGGGGCATCGAAAAGCACAACACCAGTGCGGGTCTTCCATCGACCGGATCACGCATACGAGCAAAACAGTGGTTTGCACATGTTCCCTTCTAACTTCTAAAAGCTGTCTTTTCGGGCTTCTACCGGCTAAATCCTTGAATATAAAAAAAGTTTGAATACAATCAAAGCCTGCAAGTCAGAAAAACTTATCAGAAATTAACATAGTCACCTTAACCATCAGCCAACAGAATAGAAATATGTCCCAGGAATCCAAAAGCAGCCCCGGAGCGAAAGATGCCACTTGGCAGCCAGAAGTCAGCGACGTCGAAGCGGTCAAAAAACTGAAGCAGGCGCGAGAAAACATCACCCTGGAATTGCGGAAAGCGATCGTCGGGATGGACTTGGTCATTGACGAGGTCCTCATCGCGATTTTCTCCCGCGGTCACGCCCTGCTTGAGGGTGTGCCCGGCCTTGCCAAGACATTGTTGGTGAGTTCCATCGCCAAGACCCTTTCGCTCTCGTTCAAACGCATCCAGTTCACTCCCGACCTCATGCCGTCCGACATCACCGGCAGCGAGTTGTTGCAGGACGACGCGGTGACCGGCGCCCGCCGTTTCATGTTCAGCAAGGGACCGATCTTCGCGAACATCGTTCTGGCCGACGAAATCAACCGAACCCCGCCCAAGACGCAGGCGGCGCTGCTCGAGGCCATGCAGGAGAAGATGGTTTCCGCGGGCGGCGAAGACTTCGAACTCGATCTGCCATTCTTCGTTCTCGCCACGCAGAACCCTCTCGAACAGGAGGGCACCTACGCACTTCCTGAGGCGCAGCTTGACCGCTTCATGTTCAAGATCCATGTCGGCTATCCGAGCCGCAAGGAGGAGATCAGCATCATGCGCAGTGTAACCGGCGGCAAGCGCTCGCCGCTCTCCCAGGTGCTCAGCAAAGCGGACATCCTCGCACTCCAGGATCTGGTTTCTCGCGTGCCGGTGGCCGATCACATCTTCGAGTATGTCGCCACCCTGGTGCGGGCCACCCGCCCGATGGAGGAACAGGCCCCGGGGTTCATCAGGGACTTCGTCTCGTGGGGCTGCGGGCCGCGTGCCTGCCTGAATCTGATTACCGGTGCGAAAGCGCGCGCCATCCTGCACGGCCGTTTCAACGTGTCGGTGGAGGACGTCCAGGCTCTCGCTGTCCCTGTCCTGCGTCACCGCATGGGGCTCAACTTCGCCGCCCAGTCCGAAGGGGTGGATGCCGAGCACGTGGCTAACCGCCTGCTTAAGGAAATCCCCAGCGACGAATCGCTCTACAAGTGGAACCCGAACACTCCGGCAGCGGTTCGCGCCTGAGTGGCCGGCAAATCGCATGATGAGCGTCCTGCCAGCGCCACCGTTTCAAAACATGCCGGGGACGCTTACCGGACCCCGGCGCATCAAATGTCTCCGAACCCGCTCCGCTGCGATGCCTGACTCATTGAATCATGGATTCTAAAACCGTTCCAGCCTCTGCCGCTGTCGGTGCTTCACGGGCCGTGGTGGACCCGTCCAAGCCGCGCGCCAAGGCCCAGTATCTCGACCCGGCGACCCTCAGCCGCATCGGTTCGCTCGAAGTGGTGGCGCGACAGGTGGTCGAGGGTGTCCGCATCGGTCAACACAAAAGCCCGGCGCGCGGTGTGAGCAGTGAATTCAACGCCTACCGCCAATACACGCAGGGCGACGAAACGCGCCACATTGACTGGAAGGCCTACGCCCGCAGCGACCGCTATTACGTCAAGCTCTTCGACGCGGAGACGAACTTCGTTTGCAACTCCCTGCTCGATGCCAGCAAGTCGATGACTTACTCGTCCGGGAAAATCTCGAAGCTCGAGTATGCCAAGTATCTGGCTGCCAGCCTGTCGTATCTGGTGGTGGATCAGGGCGACTCCGCCGGGATGGCGATCTTCGACGGCAAGCTGCAGAAATACGTCGAGCCGAAGGGCAGCAAGCGGGTGCTGCAGGACATGTCGAACGAGTTGGAGAAGGTCGTGCCGCAACCGCGCACGAACGTGGGAGCGATCCTCCACGACTTCGCCCACCGCATGAAGCGGCGCGGATTCGTGATGATCTTCTCGGACCTTTTCGACAACACCGACGAATTCATCGCCGGCCTCAACCATCTTCGCTTCGGCGGGCACAACGTGGTGCTTTTCCACATCCTCGATCCCTACGAGATCGAGTTCCCGCTCGCCGGCATGTGGAAATTCCTCGGACTTGAGGGTGAGGGCGAGGTCATCACCCAGCCGTCCCGCGTCCGCGCCAACTACCTCAAGGAACTCGAAGAGTTCGTCGGCAAAATCCGCAAGGCCTGCGGCAAGGCGCAGGTGGATTACGTGCTGGTCAACACGGCTCAGCCCGTCGAGCAGACCATCTCCAGCTATCTCCTCCAGCGCACCGCGCTGGCGAACGCCCGCTGATGATTTTCCGCCCGAACAAACCGGCTCTCGCCCTGGCTCTCGCCGCTCTCGCGTTGGGACTGCCGGTGCGGGCTGCGGACGAGGTGAGTTCGGCCAATCATCCGGTCTTGAAGCGCGCCCTCGCGGAGCATCCCACGGCGGACGCCGATGCCAATGGCACCCTCTCGCTGGCGGAATACGGCATCCTGCAAAAGAAGCCGCTGGTGCAGCCGCCCGCCGAGAAAGACAAGCCGGCGGTCGCGCCTTTGCTGCCTCTCCTGCCCGTCCTGCCGAATGGCGAAGTGGTCGTGTCCGAGTTTGAGGAACCCAATTCGCACAAAGCCCCGGGCTGGACCAATCAAGGCGCCGCCTTTCAGGGCGACCTCGCCGCCGGCACCCGGATGATGAGACGCCGGGTCGGTCCTTTTCAGGGAGCGGTTTTCCTCACCACCCACGGCAAATCCGAGTCCGAGATCGGACGCCTTGTCTCGCCGCCTTTCCCCCTCGATCTCGATTTCGTCGCTGTCACCATGAGCGGCGGCAGGGTTCCCCAGCGGGTCGGCGTGAACCTCTGGATCGGCGACGAAATGGTCCGCAGCGCCACGGGCAAAAACGACGACAACTTCGAGACAGTCGCTCTGGACGTGCGCGAATTCCGCGGGCGCATGGCCCGGGTGGAACTCATTGATCAGCACCGCGGCATCTGGGGACATCTCAACGTGGATCGCATCGTCCTCACGGCCAACCCCGGCGAGGTCCGCCGCATCGACTTGCGTCCGCCTCCGCCCGCTCCGCTCCCCGGGCTTGCCCTCACCACGACCGGGCGGCAGGCTGGCCCTCTCGCGGTCACTGGCGGGCAACTCACCTCAGCCAAGACGCCGCTCGCGGCCGAGAGCATTCTTTTGGCTCTCAACGCGCAGGAATCCTCGGCTGATCCGGCACCCAACACCCCGCCACCCAGCGCCGTGCAGTTGATCAGCGGGGAAATCTGGCACGCGCAGATTATGGGCCTGGAGGGAAAGGCCCTTGCCATCAACAGCCCGCTCATCGGCCAGCGCAAGCTGCCCCTCGAAAGTCTCGCCAGCATCGAATTTCAATACGCCGACCCCTACGCTCCGCGCGAACCCGGCCACCTCTACCGCACCGGCGCCGAGCCGATTCCCGGCACGCTGGTGTGGATTCGCGACAGAGACATCGCCGTGGACTGCCCGCTCGGCGTGATTCCCGTGGACCGCCCGGCTGTCGAGCGTTACGTCCTCGCCACGCCCAAACCCGCGGAACCCTCCGGCGCGGATGTCGTCGGGTTGGTGGGTGGCGGACTGCTGCGGGGGAAGACCGCCTTTGCCGGAAACCAGATCGTTGTGACCCACGCCATCCTCGGCGAACTGAAACTGGACTGGCAAACTGTCGCCTACCTACGGCGCGCCGCACCCGGCATGGACTGGCTGGAGGACCTGGCGATGACGGTGGAGGAGCGCCCCGCGCTCTCTTTGGCGCCACCCATGCCGCAATGGATCGAGGGCGACGTTGACAGCCACCTGCGCGCGCTCCGCATCATGCCGGGGAGCGTGGTCCGCTTCGCCCTGAAAACCAACGCCGGGGGCAAAGGCCGGGTTCGTGCGGAAATCGCCACCGTGCGCGGCTGCCGGGCCGCGATGAAAGTCACCATTCTCGCCGGCAACACCCCCATTTGGAATCAAACGATCGCCGCCGGCAGCGCGCCCGTGCCGCTCTCGCTCGACTTCCCGGCCGCCGAGCAACTCGCCATCAAGGTTGAGTTCGCCGGCCCGCTCGCCTTCCCTTGCGGAATCGAACTGCGCGATCCGCTGGTGCTGAACCTCGCGAAACTCACAACCCAGCCACAATCCACCCAACCGAACTGAACTGATGGGATCACTGAATTCATTTGCCCTTTGGGGCGCACTTGGCCTGGCCGGCATCGCCGTCCCGATCATCATCCACCTGCTTTACCGGAAGCACCGCAAGGAAACCGACTGGGCCGCCATGGAGCTGCTGCGTCGCGCGCTGGTCATCCGCTCCGGGCAGGTGAAGCTCGAGGATTACCTGATCCTCTTTCTGCGCTGCCTCGCGCTCGCCCTTCTGGCGTTCGCCCTCCTGCGGCCCATCATGAATGCGGCGGCGGACAGTTTGCTCGGCGAAAAGAAGGTCGGGATGATCATCGGGATTGATGCCTCGTTCAGCATGGGCCACGGCGAGCACTCGCGGTTCGAGCGCGCCCTCGAGAAGGCCCGCCTGATCGTCAAGACCGCGCGGGAAGGCAACCCCATCACCATCGTCCTGATGAGCGACCGTCCCAAGGTGCTGGTGCGCGGCGCGCGCTACGTCCCCGCGCAGGTCACGGAACTCCTCGGCTCCAAGACCACGGTGACGCCCTACCGCCTCGGCCTCGAACGTAATCTCGAACTGCTCAACGAACTGGCCGCGGAAATGAAATCGCCCGGCAAGGAAGTCTTCCTCGTGAGCGACACGCAGGAACTCGACTGGGCGAACCTCTCCACGGCCGCCCGCGCCTCGTTCGAGCGACTCACCAAGAGCGCCAAGGTGTATGCAATTCCGAGCGGCATGGACGGCGAGGAAAACCTCACCCTGGAACGCCTCTCCTATTCGTCCGGATCACTGCGCCAGGCCGGCGTCGCGCGCTTTACGGCCGAGGTGCGCAATACCGGGCGCCGCACGGCCGATGCCGGTTCGGTGGAATTCTTCGTCGGCAACGAACTCAGCAAACGCCTCGCGGTCGGCTCGCTCGAACCCGGCCAGGTTCGCGGCCTTTCCTTCTTCGCGACGTTCGACAAACCCGGTGACATCCGGCTCAAGGCCCAACTCGCCCCGGACGATCTCGCGGCCGACAACGTCCGCCACGCCGTCGTCCGCATCAGCTCCCGCGTTCGCGTTCTCTGCGTCGAGGGCGCCTCGAGTGGCGTGAACAAGGCTGACCGCACCGGTGGCTACTACGCCGTCCGCGCTCTGCGCCTCAAGGGCCGTGGGGACGACAGCCCGATCAGGGTCCACCAGATCGAAGCCCCTGACCTCGCCATCGAACAACTCGGCGACTACGACGTGGTCCTGCTCGCCAACGTCCCGGACCCTTCCGCGGAAACGGTGGGTCGCCTCAAGAAATTCGTGCAGCGCGGCGGCGGCCTGATTGTCTTTGCCGGCGACCGCGTGGATGCCGACCAATACAACGATCGCTTCGGCAAGGGTGCCGACGGACTGCTGCCGGCCTCCATCGGCAAAGTCGCCAGCTACA
Organism: Verrucomicrobiales bacterium; assembly: GCA_947502425.1. Classification (GTDB taxonomy): domain Bacteria; phylum Verrucomicrobiota; class Verrucomicrobiia; order Limisphaerales; family SIBH01; genus SIBH01. Next base: position 3,009 of record CANMZY010000115.1, on the reverse strand, counting down.
GCGGCGATGCGACCGGCTGGGCTATCGGGCCGGTAAAATCAGATCACCTCCTCGGAGGAGTGGTCTCCCGTCTGCCCGAGAAGCTGCTGGACAGCTGCCGCTTCAGCAAGCTCACCGGCGTTGAACCGGTGTCGGGCAGCGAAACGATCCTCTCGGTCGCGGAGACCGGCGCCCCCCTCCTGCTGGCCCGCGACTTCGGCGCGGGAACTGTGCTCCTTTTCACCACCTCTGCGGACCGGACCTGGAGCGAACTCCCTGTCCACCCGGTTTACGCCATGCTCCTGCAGCAGGCCGTCACCCAGCTGACCAGCCGGCCTGACGCCTCCCAGTTCATCGTGGGTGGAGACGCCCCGCTCCCCGTGACCGGCCGTCAATTGGGCGAAAGCGTCGCGCTGACCAAGCCCGGCGGCGAGGCCTCCTCCATCCCCGTCACGCAGAATCGCGACCAACCGGTGGCGGCGGTCGAGTTCAATGAACCCGGCATCTACCAGATCGCGGCGGAGGGGCCAAAGCCCGTCGTGGTGGTGGCCGCCAACGTGGACGTGCGGGAATCCGACGTGAAGGTGCTCGGCTCCGGCGCGCTCGAGACTCTGCTCGGCCCGATTGGCGTCACCGTGCTCGGCAAGGACGGCGACCTCGCGGCCGCCATCGAGAAGAACCGGCGCGGCAGCGAAATGACGCGACTCCTGCTCTGGTTCGCCATCGGGGTCTTCCTCCTCCAGAGCATCCTCGCCCGATACTTCACCAACAAAATCTCGCGCGACGACGTCCCGGACCTCACCGCCGCCCTGCAAAGCAGCAGGGTCGCGGCGGCTCGCCGGTCCTGAGTCCCAACTACCGAATTCCATGCTCAAGAAATTACTGGCTCTCGATCCCTCGCAGGAGGTTGACGGAATTGATCTCGCCTTCCGCGGTGGACTCGTCTTCGCCTTGGCGATGATCGTGATCGCCACCGCCTTCGCGATTTACCTTTACCGCTCCGAGCGGCACCTGCCTAAAGGCCGCCGCACCGTGATGATGGTCTGCCAGGTCGGGGCCTTGATCGGTCTCATCATCATCCTCCTCCAGCCTTACGCGCGGATCCGCATGACCAAGGAGTTTCAGCGGACGCTCGTCGTCCTGCTGGACAGCTCGCGCAGCATGGCTTTCAAAGATCCGCGCAGCACCCCGGCGCACGCCGAGGAAGCGGCCAAGGCGCTCAACAAAGTGCCTCTCGACGCCCCCATACCGAAGGAAAACGTCGCCAGCCTTCTGCAAGGCCTGGCTGGCGCCACCCGGATGGATCTGGCCCGGGGCGTCCTGAGTCATCCCGAGATGAAGCTCGTCGAGCAGCTTCGCAAGAATTTCGACGTGCGCTTCTTCAGCTTCGACGGCCAGGTCCGCCCCGAGGAAGGCCCCGACGCCCAGGCCGCGGACAAATCCATCCTCAAGCGCGAGGCCGCCGGCAACTCCTCGCAGCTCGGCACGGCGATGGACGAAGCGCTGGGCCGTTTCTCCGGCCAGCCCGTGGCCGGTGCGCTGGTGTTCAGCGATTTCGCATGGATGGAGGGCAAGGATCCCCTCCGCGTGGCTCGCGAGCTCAAAGCGCGCGCCATCCCGGTTTATACCGTGCCCATCGGCCTGCCCGCGCCGCCGGACATCAAACTTAGCGGAGTCGTGGCTCCCGAAGTGGTCTTCAAGGGCGACCGCGTGCCGCTGCGCGTGAAGGTCGAGTCCCGCGGCTATCAGGGGCGCACCGTGGATTTGCAAATGACGGTCGATGGCGAGCAGGGCGCCGTGCAGCAGGTCCAGCTCAAGGGCGGCGTGCAGTATGAGGAGATGACCTTCATCCCGCAGCGCGAGTCGGGCAGCATCGTTCTGAAATTCCAGATCGCCGCCGTGGCTGGTGAAGCCACCGAACTGAACAACAACGCCAGCCACGAAGTGCGCATCCTCAATGAGAAGATCAAGGTGCTCTACGTCGAGGGCCTGCCGCGCTGGGAATTCCGCTACCTACGCTGGGTGCTGCTGCGCGACCCGCGGCTGGACGTGAAATTTTTCATGACGCAGGGCGACCCCGCCCTTGCCGGCTCCTCGCCGCGCCACCTTGCCCGGTTCCCGCAAGATCCGGCGGAAGCCCTCAAGTATGACCTCATCATCCTCGGCGACGTGCCCGCCTCCACTTTCAACTCCGCCCAGACCGAGCTCATCCAGAAGCTTGTCAAGGAGCGCGGCGGATCGCTCCTCATGATCGCCGGCCCCATGGCCGCGCCGGCCACCTATCGCGAAACCCCGATCGGGGAAATTCTGCCGGTCAACATCGGCAGCAGCGGCTTCCACACCGTGTCCCCCACCGACACGCCGGAAGTGACGCCGGCCGGGCGCGAGAGCCTCGCCACTTCGCTCTCCGTCTCCCCGGAGGTCAGCGCGCGCGTTTGGTCCAATATCAAGCCCATGTATACCCTGCCCCAGCTCGAAGGAGCGAAGGCCGGCGCCACCGTCCTGCTCCGCCTCCCGAAAGCGAGCGAGGCAATGCAGGACTATCCGCTTGTGGCGTGGCACCGCTACGGCACTGGCAAGGCGATGTTTGTCGGCACCGAAGATCTCTGGCGCATGAGGCTGGAGGTGGGCGACCGCTACCACGCCCGATTCTGGGGCCAGACCATCCAGTTCCTCACCCTCTCGAGGCTGCTCGGACTGAACAAACAGATCACCCTCGAAACCGACAAAGGTTCCTACAGCTCCGGCGAGCAGGTCCGCATCTTTGCCAATGTCCTGACCCAATCCTTCGAGCCCGTGACGCAACCGTCCTACGACGTGATTCTGGAGACCAAGGGTGAGACCGACACCGCCACCACCATCGAGCTGAGCCCCGTTCCTGGAACGCCCGGCCTCTTTTCCGGCACCCACCTGGCGGGCAAGGATGGCAGCTACATGATCCGCACCCGCCCGGGCGACGCCGAAATCTCGAACGAGACCGGCTTCAAAATCGCCACCCAAGCCATCGAGGATCGCGAAACCGCCATGCAA
>CANMZY010000114.1:0-9023 GCA_947502425.1 Verrucomicrobiales bacterium | reverse complement strand
GTGATTTTACGCGGCGCGACGACCCACGCACAGCACATCGGCGAGGCGGTGAGCAACGCGCTCGGCTCCATCGCGGTGGAAACGGGAATCCCCGTCATCCACGAAGTGCTGCTTCTGGAAAACGAGCAACAGGCGAAGGAACGCTGTCTGGACCGCGAGCACAATCGCGGCGCGGAAGCCGCTCAGACCGGCTTGAAGATGGCGCGGATCATGAAGTCCTTGTGAAAGAATTGCGCCTGATTTTGGCCTTCTGAATAGCCGTGCCGGGCTGCCGTCCAACTGGGAAAGTTGCGGCTGATGAAAAGTTTTTCAAATCGCTTGCAGCCAAAGATGCAGAATGATATCTTCGCTGGCATTATTTATGACAACTAATTATATGAAACCCTCGTTCCCACTTCTGGCAGCCTTCGCGCTGGCCGGTTCGCTCCAGGTTGGTTCTGCGGCGGAAATCTCCGGCAAGGTCACGCTCAAAGGCACTCCGCCCCCGGAAAAAACCATCACCCTCGACGCCGCCTGCGGCAAATTCCAGCCGGAAGGGATCAAGACCCGCTTCTACGTCACCGGTGAAGGCGGAGCCTTGGCGAACGTGTTTGTTTACATCAAAGAAGGCGCGAAGGCGGCGGAAGCTGCCGGCGCGGGCCCGGTCCTTGACCAGGTCGGCTGCGAATACCAGCCCTATGTCATGGGCGTGCAGACCGGGCAGAAATTCAAAATCCGCAACTCGGATCCCGTGATGCACAACGTCCATGCGACGCCCAAGCCCGCGGCGGGCAACAAGGAATTCAACTTCGCCCAGGTAACCAAGGGACAGGTGAATGAGAAGTCTTTCGACAAGGCCGAAGTGCTGGTGCGCATGAAGTGCGACGTGCATCCGTGGATGTTCGCCTACGTCGGCGTGGTGGATCACCCGCACTTTGCCGTGACCGGCAAAGACGGCTCGTTCAAGCTGCCGAACCTGCCCGCCGGCAAATACACGATTGAAGCGTTTCATCTGAAGGCCGGCACCGCCATTCAGGAAATCACCGTCGGCGCCGACGACAAGAAGACGGCGGACTTCACGCTGGAGTTCAAGGCTCCGACTCTGTAACTCATCGTCTCAAAAGTTTTCACGGGATGCCGCTGCTGCTACAGGGTCGAAGCGGCTTCTTCGTTCCAACTCATGACCAGTTCGACGAGCCGACGGAAGTTCAGCCGCTACGCCAGCGCGGTGGCGGTGGCGACACTCGGCTTGATCTGTCTCGGCGGGTTGGTGACCAGCCATGAGGCGGGGTTGGCGGTGCCGGACTGGCCGAACAGCTATGGCTACAACATGTTTTTCTTTCCGGTGTCCCAGTGGGTCGGAGGAATTCTCTACGAACATTCGCATCGCCTGTGGGCGTCGTTCGTCGGCCTGCTGACGACGATTCTGGCGCTGTGGCTCCATGGAAAAAATGCGCGTCCGCTGCTCCGCTGGGGCGGGGCGGCCTTGATCGTGGTCGGACTCGCCACGTTTGCGACGTCCATCCCGAACAAATTTCAGCACGGCATCTCCACGCTCGTGCCCGGCGCGGCGGCGCTGCTGGCGGGCTTCTTCTGGCCGGGCGGCGAACCGGCGGACAAATGGCTGCGGCGCCTGGGGCTGCTGGCGCTTGTGACTGTCGCCGTGCAGGGGCTGCTCGGCGGGCTGCGCGTGACGCAACTGAGCAACGCCCTCGGTATTTTTCACGGCGCGCTGGCGCAACTGTTTTTCATTCTCATCGCCGCCATCGCGCTCTTCACGTCGGACTGGTGGCGGGAGCCGGGCGGGTGCGGGCTGGCGGCGGAACGGCTGCGGCGGCTGCGCCTCTTTTTCGTGGTCGCGACCGGGCTGATTTTTTTGCAGCTCGTGCTGGGCGCAACGATGCGGCATGAGCACGCCGGGCTGGCGATCAAGGATTTTCCACTGGCCTATGGAAAGCTCTGGCCGGCGATGGATGCTGAGTCGTTGAAAAATTACAACCAGCAGCGAAACGATGTCACCGCGCCGGACGGCGCTACCGCGTTTCAGATCAGCCTGCAAATGGCGCATCGGATCGGCGCGGTGCTGGTCTGCGCGGCGGTGATCGCCTGCGCGTGGTTCGCGTGCCGCCGGACGGAGCGCAGTCCGGTGCTGGCCCGGCTCGCGCTGCTCTGGCTGGGGCTGATCGTTGGTCAGGTCGCGCTCGGCGCGGCCACGATCTGGACGAATAAATCGGCGGACGTGGCGACGGCACATGTGGCGGTCGGCGCGTTGAGCCTGTTGACCGGCGCGATGACGGTGCTGGTCTGTGCGCGTTATCTGGCGGTGGCGACATCGGCGACGTCGCGCCTCGCCACGAATGAAACTTCCTTTGTATCCGGGTCGAAGCAGGCCAAATTCTGACCTCGACGATGAAAGCCAGCACGCTCAACGAAACCGCCGCCCCTGCGGAGAAATCCGGTTTCTCTATCTGGAGCGATCTGGTCAAGGCGCGGCTCACGTTCCTGGTGTTGCTGACGACGCTGGTGGGGTTTTACGCGGGCTGGCCGACGGGGCCGATGGATTACTGGCTGCTCCTGCACGCGATGCTGGGCACGGGACTCGTGGCCTGCGGCGCGGCGGCGCTCAACCAGTGGTGGGAGCGCGACCACGACGCGAAGATGCCGCGCACCGAATCGCGCCCGTTGCCGGCTGGCCACTTGCAGGCGAACACCGTTTTGATCAGCGGCGGACTGCTCTCGATGGCGGGCCTGATTTATCTCGCGCTGGCGGTCAATCCGCTGACCAGCCTGCTCGGTGCGGTCACGCTGGGCAGTTACGTTTTTATTTACACCCCGCTGAAACGCGTGACGACCTTGAACACGTTGATTGGCGCGATTCCCGGCGCGCTGCCGCCATTGATGGGCTGGACGGCGGCCACGGGCGATATCTCGCGTGGTGGCTGGGCCTTGTTCGCGATTTTGTTTTTCTGGCAACTGCCGCACTTCCTGGCCATCGCGTGGATTTATCGGGAAGAATATGCGAAGGCCGGTTTCGCCATGCTGCCCGTGCAGGACCCCGACGGCACGCGCACGGGCCGGCAGGCGGTGAGCCACACGTTGGGGCTGCTGGCGGTCAGCCTGTGTCCAGGTCCGGCCGGTTTGAAAGTGGCGGGGTGGTTTTATTTTTTGGGCGCGCTGGTGCTGGGCCTGGCGTTCCTCTGGTTTGCGATCCAGTTTTCGCGCGAGCTGACGCACCGCCGCGCGCGGCAGTTGTTTTTTGCGTCGATCATTTATCTGCCGCTGCTGCTGGGCTTGCTGGCGCTGGATAAAATCAAACACTAAGCAGGCTGAAACATTTATTCTGCCGTTGACACCGGCAAGCGCGGCTGATTATTTTTTGCGCTTGAATTTTTTTGAAGTTGAGCGGGCACAACATTAGAAACGAAAATAGAACCATGCAGGCACCATCTCACACGGCGGAACACGCCCACGGCCACGACGCCCATCACGAACCGGGCTTTCTGACCAAGTATATTTTCTCTAGCGACCACAAGGTGATCGGCATCCAGTACGGCGTCACCTCGCTGATCTTCCTGTTCTTCGGCTTTTCCCTGATGATGCTGATGCGCTGGCAACTGGCCAATCCCAACACGGCCATCCCCGTCTTTGGAAAAATGCTCGAAGCACTGCTCGGGGACGTGGCCAAGGACGGCATCATGTCGCCCGACCTCTACAACTCCTTCGGCGCGATGCACGGCACCATCATGGTCTTTCTGGCGATTGTGCCGCTGGCCTTCGGCGCGTTTGGCAATTTCGTGGTGCCGCTGCAGATCGGCGCGCCGGACATGGCGTTTCCGCGCCTCAACATGGTCAGCTATCAGGCCTACTTCCTGGGCGGCGTCGTGATGTTCATCAGCTTTTTCATTCCCGGCGGCGCGGCCAAGTCCGGGTGGACTTCCTACTCGCCGCTCGCCACGATCGCGGATCTGGCGCACCGGGTGAACGGCCAGACCTTGTGGCTTCTCGGCATGGTGCTACTCATCACTTCGTCGCTGCTCGGCGCGGTGAATTTCATCACTACCATCATCCAGCTTCGAGCGAAGGGCATGAGCTGGATGCGGCTTCCGTTCTTCGTCTGGGCGCAGTTCGTGACCGGGTTCCTGCTGCTGCTGGCGTTTCCTCCGCTCGAGGCGGCGGGCATCATGCAGCTGATGGACAATTTGTTTCAGACCAGCTTTTTTCTGCCGGCCGGCCTGTCGGTATCCGGCAATCCCCTGCCGGTGAGCGGCGGGGGCAGCCCGTTGCTCTGGCAGCATTTGTTCTGGTTCCTCGGCCATCCCGAAGTGTATGTGCTGATCCTGCCGGGCATGGGCATCGTCTGCGAAATCATCGCCTGCAACACCCGCAAGCCGATCTGGGGCTACAAGGCGCTGGTCAACTCCGTCCTCGCGATCGGCTTCATCTCCTTCATCGTCTGGGCGCACCATATGTATCTCACCGGCATGGGGACCAAGATCAGCACCTTCTTCCAGACGACGACGATGATCATCTCGATCCCGTCGGTCATCATTCTGACGGCGCTGTTTCTTTCGCTCTGGGGCGGCTCGATCCGCTTCAACACCCCGATGCTCTTCGCGCTGGCCTTCCTGCCGATGTTCGGCATCGGCGGCCTGACTGGCCTGCCGCTCGGCTTCAATGCCACCGACATTTACCTGCACGACACCTATTATGTGATCGCGCATTTCCATTACGTGGTCGCGCCCGGCACCATCTTCGCGCTCTTCGCCGGTGTTTATTACTGGTTTCCCAAGGCGACCGGGCGTCACATGAATGAGTTCTGGGGCAAGACCCATTTTGTCCTCTCGCTCATTTTCATGAACCTGATTTTTATGCCGATGTTTATGCAAGGGCTGGCTGGGATGCAAAGGCGCATGGCCGACGGCGGCGCGACCTACTCGATGGCCTACGCGAAGGAGAACAGCACCGGCACCCAGGACGGCCTGAGCCCCAAGATCATCAAGATGAACAAGACCGTCTCTCACGCCGCCTGGGCCTTGGGCGTGGTGCAAATTCCGTTCATCATCAATTTCTTTTGGAGCATGAAGCGCGGCCGCAAGGTGACCTCGGACAATCCCTGGGAGGCGACCACGCTCGAATGGCAGACGCCGACCCCGCCGCCGCACGGCAACTTCACGACCCCGCCGGAGGTATTTCGCGGGCCGTATGACTACAGCGTTCCCGGTCATAAAAAAGATTTCACGCCCCAGAATCAAAAAGTTTAATCCGCACCAATTTCATGGAAATCCCCTACACTGTAGAAGCGCGCAAGGACACCGGCCTGTATAACGCCAAGGTCGGCATCTGGCTGTTTCTCGCCTCCGAAGTGATGCTGTTCGGCGCGCTCTTTTCCTCCTACATCCTGCTGCGGGTCGGCGCGGCCTCGGGTGACTGGCCGGCCATCTCGCTCGCCTGGCCCCACGGCCTGCTCAACATTCCCATCGGCACCTTCAACACCGCCGTCCTCATCAGCTCCAGCATCACGGTGGTCATGGCGTGGGCGTCGCTCAAGATGCACGACTTCGGCAAGTTCAAACTCTACATGGGCCTGACGCTGCTCTGCGCCCTCGGCTTCGTCAGCATTAAGACCTACGAATACCACGAGAAGTTCACCCATTACGAAGTGCGCCTGAAGGACGGCAAGATCATGACCGGCCACATCCAGGGCAGCCCAATGTTTTGGGACCTCAAGACGCTGGCCGACAAAAAAATCACCGCGCTGGACTTTCATCCGGACCCCGCCAAGCACGCGGCGAAGGCGGGCGAGGCTCCCGCCGCGAAGGAGCACGCCAAGCACGCGCCCATTCCGGTCGGTGAAATCACCTACCTCTCGGCGTTCGTTCCGAAGCACCACACCTTCTTCGCGATTTATTTCACGCTCACCGCGCTGCATGCCCTGCACGTCATCGGCGGCGCGCTGGTCATGGCCTTCCTCTGGCTGCCGGGCGCGAAAATGTGGAAGACCGATCCGGAACGATTCACCAACCGCGTCGAGACGGCGGGCCTGTTCTGGCACTTCGTTGACCTGGTCTGGATTTTCCTGTTTCCCGTGCTTTATCTCCTCTAAAAAATTTTATGAGCGACAACCATTCGACTGCCGACCTGAAGAAACACATCCGCACCTACATGCTGGTCTTCCTGGCGCTGCTCGTCGGCACCGCCATCACGGTGGGTTTGTACTACGTCCACTTCGAGAGCGTGGCCTTGACCGTCTCCATTGCGCTGTTTGTCGCCTCGATCAAGTCGTTTCTCGTCGCCGGCTTTTTCATGCACCTGATCTCGGAGAAGAAGGCGATCTACGCCATGCTCCTCACGACCGCCGTGTTTTTCGTGTCGCTGATGTTTCTCACCATCTGGGCCATGCATGATTATCCCGTGATCAAACCCTGAGCCGATCATGTCACTGAAAGCCTTTCATCTCGTGTTCATCGCCGCCTCCATCGGGCTGGCCTTCGGGCTGGCCGTCTGGTGCCTGCGCCGGTATGCGGAGAGCGCCGGGCAGTCGGATTTGATCTGGGGCTGCGTGTCGGGCGTGACCGGCGTGGCGTTGATTCTTTATGGCCGCGCCGTGGTGAAGAAGCTGAAAAAGATCAGCCTGCTATGAAGCGCCCTTTGAAATTTTGTTTCACCCTGCCGGCCCTGGCCTTCGGCCTTGCCCCGCAGGCGCTGTTCGCCTGCTCCACCTGCTTTGGCAAGTCCGATTCCAAGATGGCCGAGGGCATGAACGCAGGCATCTTCACGCTGCTGGTGGTCGTGGTCACCGTGCTGGCCGGGATCGCCGCCTTCTTTATTTTTCTGGCGCGGAAATCAGCCGCCGTCAACGCCGGGCAAAACTGACTCAACTGAATTTAATCAATGAACGAACATTTTTTTGGAACCCCGCTCATCGCCTCCCATCACGGCGCTGCGCTCGACCGGCTGAGTTGGCTCGTCCACGGGCTGATGCTCATTCTCTTCGTCGGCTGGCTGGCTTATTTCATCTACGTCCTGTTCCGCTTCCGTAAATCCCGAAACCCGCAGGCCAGCCACACTGGCGTGCAGAACCACCTCTCGACCTGGGTGGAGGTCGGCATCGCCACCATTGAGGCCGTGCTGCTGATCGGATTCGCCATACCGCTCTGGGCCAGGGCCGTCGATGAATTTCCCAAGGAAAAAGAATCCGTCGTCATTCGTGTGACTGGACGACAGTTCAACTGGATCGCCCACTATCCAGGTGCGGACGGCCAGTTCGGCGATCAGGACCCCAAATTCGTCGCCAATAACAACCCGACCGGCATCAACCGGATCGGCAAGGGCAAGGACGATGTGGTCAACAAGGTCTCGTCGGAGATCGCCATCCCCGTGGACAAGGACGTGATCATCCACCTCGGTTCGCTCGACGTGATCCACTCCTTCAAATTGAATTCCATGCGCGTGACGCAGGATGCCATTCCCGGCATGAATATTCCGCTGCACTTCAAGGCGATCAAGGAAGGCAAATTCCAGATCAACTGCGCGCAGCTTTGCGGCGTGGGCCACTCCAGCATGATCGGGCTGCTCAAGGTGCTCAAGCCGGTGGAATTTGACCAATGGCTCAAGACCAACGCCGGCGAAGAGAGCTTCGAGTGATCCGGCTGGCCGGGTCGCGGGCCGCTGTTCGTTGACTGACGGTCTGACCAGAATGGCTCCATGAATCAATCCCGACCTAAAATCGAATGGCTGGTCTGGGGCGCGCTGGCCGCGACCACGCTGGTCATCGCGTTCGTCTTCGTCCGCGAGAAGCTGGCTCCGAAACCGGAACCGCCGCCGGGCGTCTTTGGAAAAGTCCCCGCGTTCACCCTCACCAACCAGCTCGGCCAGGGGGTCTCCGGCTCCCATCTGCTCGGCCAGGTCTGGATCGCCGACGTCATCTTCAGCCGCTGCCCGATTGCCTGCGAACGCATGAGCCGAAAAATGGCCGCGCTGCAAACCGCCATCGCCCCGGGCCAGCCGGTCAAATTCATCTCGCTGACGGCGGACCCCGGTTTCGACACGCCAGCCGTCCTCCAAAAATACGGTGATCGCCACCAGTCCGCGCCGGAGCGCTGGCATTTTTTGACCGGACCGAAAAAAGACATTTACGAGCTGGCGATCAACGGCCTGAAATTCATCGTGGTGGACAACACGGAAAAGAACCCGCCGAGTATCGAGGAATACTTTTTGCACAGCCAACAGTTCGTGCTGGTGGATCAGCAGGGACGGATTCGCGGCTGGTTCGACAGCACCGAGCCGGACACGCAGCAGAAAATTTTAAGCGCGGTGCAGGCGCTGGCCCGCGAGAAATGACGCCATGACCCTGCACGACCTGCCCGCCATCAATGCCACGCTCAACGCGACCAGCGGGGTCTTCCTCGCGCTCGGCTACGTCTTCATCAAGCGGCAGAAAAAGATCGCGCACCGCAACTGCATGATCGCGGCGTTCTGCATCTCGACGGTCTTTCTTGGCTGCTACCTCACGTATCACTATCTGCTCCGCCAGGCGACCGGCCAGAGCGGCACGCCGTTTCAAGGGCAGGGCTGGGTGCGCCCGGTTTATTTCACCATTCTCATCAGCCACATCATCCTCGCGGTGGTGATCGTGCCGCTGATTTTCATCACGCTCCACCGCGCGTGGAAGGAGCGGTTCGAACTGCACAAGAAAATCGCCCGATGGACCTGGCCGCTTTGGATGTACGTGTCGGTGACGGGGGTGATTGTTTACGTGATGCTCTACCACCTTTACCCGGCGAAGTGAGTCAGGGCAGAAGTTTCCCCACCAGCCCGCTGATCGTCTTGCCTTCCGCGCGCCCGGCGGCTTTGGCCTGCACGGCTTTCATCACCGGCCCCATCTCCTTCTTGCTGGTCGCGCCCAGCTCCTGAATCGTCGCGCGCACCAACTGCTCCAGTTCCTCCGGGGAAAGCTGCTGGGGCAGGAATGTTTCGAGCACGCTGATTTCCGACGTTTCGATGGCGGCCAGTTCGGGGCGGCCGCCGGCGGTGAATTGCTCGAT
>CANMZY010000113.1:0-9040 GCA_947502425.1 Verrucomicrobiales bacterium | reverse complement strand
CATTCCTGAGCGCAATGCCTCGGTGCGGGACGTGCTCCTCGACACCGGCGGAGCGGCCGGCGGCCTGTGGCTTCGATGGCGCATCGGGCGCTGGCGCAAACACTGGTGATCCATGTTCAAGCGCCCGCTCATTCCGGTGGCGTTGTCGTGTCTCGGCGGATTGCTGCTCGCCAATTCCGTCGAGGCCTCCCTGCCCGCGCTTTTCCTCGTGACCTTCGCGCTCGCCGTGGCCGCGCTGTTCCTGGCCCGGTTGCGCGCCGTCCTGCTGCTGGCCGTCGTTTTTTTCGCGGGCTGGACCAACCTTGCCTCGCGCACCGCCATCCTTTCCCCGCACGATCTGCGGCCTTTGCTCGGAGACAAGAGCAGGCTCGTCCAGCTCCGGGTCACGCTCGCCGAGACGCCTTCCCGCCGCGTCTTCGTGCAGGACGACAAGGAATCCTGGCACACCCTCGCGGTGGTCGAGGCCAGCGCCATTCGCATCGGCAAAGGTGAATGGCAGCCGGCGGCTGGCCGTGTGATGACCAGCACCGCCGGGATTTTGCCGGACGACTTTTTCGAGGGACGCACCGCGCTGATCTCCGGCGTGATCGGCGAGCCACCCACGCCGCTCGCAGAAGGGTTGTTCGACTATCGCACCTACCTGCGGCGCCAGGGCGTTTATCACCAGTTGAAAATCGAATCCGACCGTGACTGGGAAACGACCGGCCCGTCCACCACGCCGCCGCTCTCGGTCCGGTTCTGCGCCTGGGCCAAGTCGGTGCTCGCGCGCGGACTGCCGGCGGAGGACGAGGCGTTGCGCCTGCAATGGGCCATGGTGCTCGGCTGGAAGACCGCCCTGACCGACGAGGTTTCCGAACCGTTCATGCGCTCCGGCACGATGCACATTTTTGCGATCAGCGGACTGCACATCGCGCTCATCGCCGGCATCCTCGTCTCGCTCTTTCGCCTGCTCAATGTTCCGCGCGGCGGGTGCGGCGTGCTGGTCATTCCGCTCATCTGGTTTTACACCGCCGCGACCGGCTGGCAGCCCTCGGCCATCCGCTCGACGGTGATGATGACAATCATCATCGCCGGCTGGTCGCTGCGCCGGCCGAGCGACCTGCTCAATTCCCTCTGCGCGGCGGCCGGCATTATTCTCGTGTGGGATCCGCGGCAATTGTTTCAGGCCGGCTTTCAACTCTCGTTCTTCGTCGTCCTGAGCATCGCGCTGCTCACGCCCGCGCTGGAACGGGCGCAGCAAAGAATTTTTCAGACGGACCCGCTGCGGCCGCGCGAACTGCGGCCGAAGTGGCAGCGCCGCCTGGGCTGGGCCATCCACGGCGTCGCCACTTCGCTGACCACCTCGCTGGCCGCGTTCCTGGGCGCCATGCCGCTGATCGCGTTTTATTTTCACCTCTTCACGCCGGTGAGCCTGGCCGCCAATCTGGTCATCGTCCCGGTCAGCGGGCTGGCCTTGATGTGCGGACTCGGCAGCGTGGTGACGGGCGGGTGGTTTCCGTGGGCCACGGAACTGTTCAATCACAGCGGGTGGTTTTTCATGTCGGTGATGATCCGCCTCAGCGAGTGGTCGGCGGCGCTGCCCGGCGGCTACGTCTATGTCACCGCGCCCGGCGTCACGCTGTTCTGCCTCCATTACCTCGCGCTGCTCACGGTCTGCAACGGCTGGCTGGCGCGGCCGCGACTGCGCTGGTGGTGCGGTGGCGGAATTGTTTTGCTCGGCGTCATCTGGGGCGGCGGACGCTGGCAGGACCGCGCGCTGACGGAGGTGACGGTGCTGCCGCTCAACGGCGGGCACGCCGTGTTCGTCAACGCGCCGGGCCGCGCACCAGACCGGCTGATCAACTGCGGCGACGCGGCGTCCGTGGATTTTGCCTTGAAGCCGTTCCTCCGCGCGCAAGGCGTGAACCGGCTGCCGGAGGTGGTGCTCGCCCACGCGGACCAGCGCGAGACCGGCGGCGCGGAATTGCTCGACCAGCTTTTTCCTGTTCAGAAATTTTTCTCCGGCCCCGCGCGGTCGCATGCACCGACGTCCCGAAATTTTCTCACGAAACTGGAGCGGCCGCCCGGACGGCTCACCATCGCGACGCGCGGTGATCCGCCGGGTCCGTGGCAGGTGTTGCATCCTGAGGCGCGCGACAAATTTCCCCAGTCTGACGACAACGCGCTCGTGCTGCTCGGCGAAATCAACGGCCGCCGCCTGCTGCTGCTCTCGAACCTCGGCGTGCCCGGCCAGAACGCGCTGCTCGCACGCGGCGTGAACCTGCGCGCGGACATCGTGGTGGCCGGCCTGCCCAAGCAAGGCGAGCCGCTGGCCGACGCGTTGCTTGAGGCCATCCAGCCGAAGCTGATCGTCGTGGCCGACTCCGAGTTGCCCGCGACGCGGCGCGCGGGCCGCGCGCTGCGGGCGCGGTTGAACGCGCGCGGCATCCCGGTGATCTTCACGCACGCCACCGGCGCGGCCACCCTGGAGCTGCGGCCGGACAATTTCAAAGTGCGCGTGATGAAGGGCACGGCGCCGGACTGGCCGTAGCTGGAGCGTAGGACAGGCGTCGCGCTTTTCTCTCTCCCCAAAAACCCGCCCGCCCGGCGGCCATGATGGCCGCGCTCCTAATAAAATCCGCCTTGCAGTCCGCAGTCCGGGCCGTAAGGTTTTGTCCGTGAGCACCACCTCGACCATCACGGAAGCGCAAAGCAATCTCTCCGCCCTGCTCGAACTGGCGCAGGCCGGCCACGAGGTCATCATTCGCGATCCGGAGAAAGGCTCCGCCCGCCTCGTGCCGCTGGCACCAGAAACCGTCCGGGGGCCGCGCGTCCTGGGCCTGCATCCGGGAGACGTCTGGATGAGCGATGATTTCAACGCCCCGCTTCCCGACGATTTCTGGCTGGGTGAAAAAGCCGGATGAACCTGCTGCTGGACACCCAGATTTTTCTCTGGCTGGAGGGCGATCCTGCCCGGCTTTCCCCGGCGGCCCGAAACGCCTGCACCGAGGTCAACCATGTCCTGTGGTTGAGCGTGGCCAGCGTCTGGGAAATGCAGATAAAAATCTCGCTCGGCAAACTGCGGCTGGGCCGCCCGCTCGCCGAGACCGTGGCGGGGCAGCAGGCCGCCAACGGGCTGCGCCTCCTGCCGGTTCAATTGGAACATGCGCTGGCGGTGGGAAACCTGCCGGCGCATCACAAGGATCCGTTTGACCGCCTGTTGATCGCCCAGGCCCGCCATGAGAACTGGGAGGTCGTGTCGGCGGATGCGGAGTTCCGGGCTTATCCGGTGCGGGTGATCTGGTGAACCGCCGGCCCGACCTCCAGTTGTTTCAACCACCCGCCCGTCATGTCCGTAGCTGGTGATTGAGAAATCCGTCCCGGAGTGCGCCCATTCTCGGGCGCAACAACGCTGGAAGCACGGGCGGGCTGAACCTTTCGAGCACGCATCACAGACTCACGCCGCTGCGCCCGGGGACGGGCGCACTCCGTCCGAAACTGGCACCGTACCCACAACAAATTTTCGAACAGGGTTAACCCCATCAGCCGCGCGACTGCACCAGCACGCGGAAGGAGCGGCCCAGATGCTCGGGATGGGTGAGCGTTTGAAACTGGCGGGCGCGGGTGGCGGCGAATTCTTCCGGCGTCATTTCCCCGGCGCAGAATTTTTCCACGAGCCGGGTCAGGAAGCAGGTTTGGGAAACGAACTCAACCGTCCGCAGGCCGGCGGCTTCACCGGCGGTTTGCAGGCACGTGAAGTTGACGTGCGCGGTCAGGTCCTGCTCGCCCACCTGCGCGAGCAGGTCGGCAACGGCGTGATGACGGTGATACGCGCGCAGCGTCCCCTGCCCCCGCTGCGGTAAGAAAAATTCCGCGTCGCCCAGACCGTAATCAATGGCCACCAATTTTCCCGAGGCCAGCGCGCCGGCGGCCTGACGCCACCATTGCTCCGCCGCCGGGCCAGCCTCGGTGGTGAATCCATCCGGCAGCACCGCGAGCAATTCGTCCGGCAATTGCGGCGCGAGGGTCGTGATCTCGCCGTCCAGCCGCCGCCAGATAAATTTTTCGTCCTGCCAGTCAACGCCCCACTCGAACCATTTTTTTTCCGCCGCGCTCCAGCCGAGACGATGCACGGGCAAGGCATCAAGCAGCTCGTTGGAGAAAATGACGCCGTGGAAGGGCGGATGGCCGGAGGCCGGAGGCAGCCCGGCGAGCCAGCGGACTTGCGGGGAAAACTTTTGCAACCTCTCCCGCTGCCAGGCCTGCCGGTTCGAGGACGGCTCAATGATCCAGTATTCGATCCGCGCGCAAAGTTCCGGCCGCCGGCTTTGCAGCCAGCCGAGAATGTCCGCCGCCAGTTTCCCGTCATGCGCCCCGGCTTCGACCAGGCAAGCCTTGCACTTTAAACTTTGGATTTTGCACAGGTCGTCCAGCCACTCCGCAAATTGCAGCGCGAGCAGTTCACCGAAGAGCGGGCCGGCGCTGACGCTGGTGTAGAAGTCGCCGCCGCGCCCGACGCGCCCGGCGGCCCGTTCGTAATAGCCGAGGCCGGGCGCGTAGAGCACCAGTTCCATGAAGCGCGCGCAGGTCATCGCGCCCCGCTCCCGAATTTCCCCGCTGATGGCCGTGGTCAGTCCGCTCATGGCTTGCCGTCGCCGGTTAAGTTGGTTAGAGATCGTGCCGACGTAAACCCTATATGGCCAAGATCGACGCGTTCTTCAATTTAATGTTCGAGCAAAAAGCCTCGGACCTGCACCTTGCCTCCGGCAATCCACCCATCCTGCGCATCAACGGCGAGCTGCACCGGGTGGATTTCCCGCCGCTGGAGAGCGACACCCTCAAGGCGATGCTCTACGAGATCACGCCCGAGTGGCAGGAACTGGCCAAGGCGGCGCTGACCGAACTCAGCTCCAAGGTGCATCAGGCGGCCACACACGGTGATTTCATCAGCAACTTCTGTCAGGTGCCCTATCAAGTCATCATCATCGAGGAACTGTTCGCCGCCAACACCGCGCCCGAAAACCGCAGCCTCGCTTCGTTCAGAGCGCCCAGATGCCCGCCCGTCGCCACGCCTCGATCATCCTCATCGGCGAGTCCTTCACCAGTTTCCAGCCCATGCAGGCGTAGCAGAACGGAGTTCACCTGGTGGTCAACCGCTCGGAAATGATGCTCCTCATCCAGTTCATCCAAAAGACCGTCGCCGACAACGATCTCTTTCTCCACGGCTTCCGCGAGACGCAACGCCGCATCGCCCAGGGCCTCGGCAAAATTTGAAATAGTTTTCCATCTTCATGCTCCGCATCGATCAAGCGCTGGTGGACCGCGGCCTTTGTGACAGCCGCGAGAAAGCCCGCCGCGCCGTCATGGCCGGCCTGGTGAAAATCAACGGCCACCCCGCCCGCAAGCCCAGCGACTCGATCAAGGACGGCGATGCCCTCACGCTCGAGGCCGGTGAAAAATTCGTCAGCCGCGGCGGCAGCAAGCTCGAGCACGCGCTCAACCATTTTCAAATCGACGTCACCGGCCTGACCGCCATCGACCTCGGCGCGTCCACCGGCGGCTTCACCGACTGCCTGCTGCAGCGCGGCGCGAAAAAAGTTTATGCCGTCGATGTCGGCCACGGCCAATTGGCGTGGAAGCTCCGCCAGGACGCCCGCGTGGTGGTGATGGAAAAAACCAACGCCCGCCGCCTCACCCCGGGGCAGTTCCTGCCGCCCTTCACCGCCGCCGACCTGGTGGTCATCGACTGCTCGTTCATCTCGCTGCGGAAAATTCTTCCCGCCGCCACAGC
The DNA here is from genome assembly GCA_947502425.1 of Verrucomicrobiales bacterium. Taxonomy (GTDB): domain Bacteria; phylum Verrucomicrobiota; class Verrucomicrobiia; order Limisphaerales; family SIBH01; genus SIBH01. The sequence continues at coordinate 3,270 of CANMZY010000113.1, read as the reverse complement.
CCTGCTCCGGCCGTCCGGCCAGATCGCCGCGCTGATCAAGCCGCAGTTCGAGGCCGGCAAGGCCGAGGCGGACAAGGGCGCGGGGGTCATCACCGACCCGGGCATTCACGCCCGTGTGCTGCGCGAGTTGGAAGAATTCGTCGCGACAGAAAAAACTTTGCACTGGCATGGCGTGACGGAATCCCCTTTGCTCGGCCCGGCGGGCAACAAAGAATTTCTGGCGCTGCTTGAAAAAACTGGCTGACAACATCAAACGGGTCGGGCTGATCGCCCACCCTGGCAAAGTCGCGAACCGCGCCCTCCTGCAAAAGGCCGCGCAGCTCATCCGGCGCGGCGGGCGCGAAGTCCTGGCCGAAGCCGCCGCCGCGCAACTCGCCGGCCTGCGCTGCCCGGTCTGCCCGGACGCTGCCACGCTCGCGCGCCGGACCGACCTCCTGCTCGTCTTCGGCGGCGACGGCACCATGCTCCGCGTCGCCCGCGAAGTCGCCGGCCAGCAGACCCCGATCCTCGGCGTGAAAGTAGGCGGCCTCGGTTTTCTCACCGCCGTGCAGTCGCCGCATTTGCCGCAGGCGCTGCGGCAGATCTGGGCCGGAAAATTTTTCCTCGAATCCCGCCGGCTCATCGAGGCGCGGGGCCGGGCGCGCGGCGTGGTCATCGCGCAGCAGTCGCTCAATGATTTTGTGATCAGCCGCGGCGCAGCCTCGCGGCTCATCGAGCTGGAAGTGAGCGTGGGCGATGAAATTTTGACGAACTACCGCTGCGACGGATTGATCATCAGTTCGCCGACCGGCTCCACCGCCTACTCGCTGGCGGCGGGCGGTGCGATTGTCAGCCCGGACGCCGAGGTGCTGACCCTCACGCCCATCTGCCCGCACACGCTTTCCAACCGCTCGGTCATCGTCCGGCTCGACTCGACGGTGCGCGTGAAAGTCCTGAGCGAAACGGTCGAGACGACGCTGACCTCCGACGGCCAGGTGTCCTTCCCGCTCGGCACGGGCGATGTCATCACCATCAGCCGGAGCCGCCATGCGCTCCGCCTGCTCCGGCTGCCGGGCAGCTCATTTTTCCAAACCTTGCGGCAAAAATTACATTGGAGCGGATCGAATGTCTGACCCCGGCACACGAATGGTGCGGTTGAAAGACATTGCCGCGCGCGCCGGAGTTTCCACGATGACGGTTTCCAAATGCCTGCGCGACGCGCCGGACATTGCCGCCGCGACCAAGGCGCGCGTCGGCCTGCTCGCCAAACAGATGGGCTACCTGCCGGACATCGCGGCCCAGGGCCTGCGCAACCGCACCTCCAAACTGTTCGGCCTCGTCATCTCCGCCGCGACCAACCCAATCTTCGCCCGCATCGTCATGGCCCTCGAGGAGCGCGCCTATCAGATGGGCTACAACGTCATGTTCGCCCACACGCTGAACCAACCGGAACGCGAGGAGGTTTGCCTCCGCCATTTTCTCTCGCGGCGCGTGGAGGGGCTGTTCGTCTCGCCGGTTTACCGGCTCTCGCCGTCCGCGCCGATCTATCAGGAACTGCTGCGCCAGAAAACGCCGACGGTCATCCTCGGCCATCGCGGGCCGTTTTGCAGCCAGTTCGCCAACGTGGAAACGGACGACCTCCAGGCCAGCTTCATCGCCACCAAACATCTGCTGGATCTGGGCCATCGCCGCATCGCCTGCTTCACCGGCCAACCGGCCTCGCCCGACGCGCAGGAGCGTTACGAAGGCTACCGCCGCGCCCTGCGCGAGGCGCAGATCGAACCGGACGACACCCTCGTCTTCAACGCCGGCAGCACCCTCGAGGAGGGCGAAAAAGCCGCGCTGCAAATGCTCAACGAATCACCCCAGGCCACCGCCATCCTCGCCGTCAACGACCTCGTCGCCATCGGCGCGGCCAGCGTCCTCCTCCAGCAGGGCCTGAAGATTCCGCAGGACATGTCCATCGTCGGCTTCGGGAACATTCTGCTCAGCGAACATTTCCGCGTGCCCCTCACCACCATCCACCAGCCCAAGCTCCGCCTCGGCACCGCCGCCATGGATTCCATGATCAAACTTTTGCGCGGTGAGCGCGTTGAATCCAAACGCCTGTCCGCCGAAATCATCATCCGCGCCAGCACCGCCCCGCCGCCCGGTAACAAACCTGCTTAACCGCAGGGCATGAGGAGCGAATCGAATTCTTCCCCCAGGATTGTCCTGATCCTTGTCATCGGACTGGCTGTGATTGGGACAGGCTGGGCTTGGCGCTCCGCGAAACATTGGAAAGCCAACCAGCCCATCGCCAACTTCCGCGCCGAAGTGGATCACCTCGTCGAGATTTTTCACAAGTACAAGAAATACGTCGGCGAATATCCCAAGGGCAACCACGCCGAGATCGCCCGCGCGCTCCAGGGCGAGAACCAGAAGAAGGTCATCCTCATCCTCAAAAAATCCGACCTCAACCTCAAGAGCGAGATCGTCGATCCCTGGGGCACGCCGTTGAAAATCTATTTCGCCAACAAAGAAGTGCTCATCCGTTCCACCGGCCCGAACAAGCAGTTCGAAGACAGTAAAACCGACGGCGGCGACGACGACGTGCGTTCGGACGAGCCCCCACCACCATGTATTCCCGCTCCAAATTCTCCCGCCGCACTGTGCGCATCGCCCACGGAGAACCCGCCGTGATGACGTTTCCGAAAAAGAGCGCGGGAATTTTTTTGAGCGGCCTCTTCGGCCAGTTCTGGCAACGGCGGCTGGCCGGCTGGGACCGCGCCTCGCATCAGGCCGGCGGGAGCCATTCCTCCGAACCCGAAAATCCCGGCCAGGGCGGCCTGCTCCCCGCGAAGTAACCCTGGGGCCTCCCAGCGCGCGGCCTGCTGCTTTTCACCTTCGAGGTCACCCCATACTTTTCTTGTAACCCCCCTTCTCCGCCCGCCGTCTGCCGGGGGGATGAATAATCACCGGGCGTCACATGACGTGCCGCCTCGGAACACAATCAACAAATTATGATGCTCAAACCCACCTCCCTGACCTCCCTCCTCGCCGTCGCGGTTCTCGCGCTCGGCACCCTCGCCCAAGTCCACGCGGCCGATGACAAGAAAGCCGACGCGACCGGCACCTGGACCTGGACCTGGACCCAGGCGCTTCGGGCCGACGCCCCCGCCCCCGCCACCCCCCGCAAGTCCACCCTCAAGCTCAAGGCCGACGGCGAAAAACTCACCGGCACCCTGTCCCAACCGGCCCGCGGCGGACGCGGCGCGGCGGCGGCCGATCCGGCAACGGCGGCGCCGGCGC
>CANMZY010000112.1:0-9070 GCA_947502425.1 Verrucomicrobiales bacterium | reverse complement strand
CTGACACCCCAACAGGAAACCATTGTGGCCCGCCCTCTAACCGTTTTTCGCGCGCGGAGCGTCTTCACCCCTCCGGGGTGAGGCTGCGCTCGGCTCGCTCCGCTCGCCTTCGCTCCGCCGAGCCCCGGAGGGGTGAAGACGGAGGGAAGAAAGACAATTTACAGAAGCAGGTTTACACCGGCTCGGTCACGGCACATTTACGGCTTTCAATAGCCGGGCAGAATACAGCAATTTAATTATCTTTCATGAGCGAAGAAATCTTTGACGTGGTGGACGAGCGCGATGAGGTGATCAGCCAGCGGACGCGACGTGAGGTGCATCGGCTGGGCCTGCGGCATCGCGCCGTGCATGTGCTGGTGTTCAATGCGCGCGGGCAGATCTTTTTGCAGAAGCGTTCGATGAAGAAGGATTGTTCGCCCGGCGTGTGGGATTCGTCGTCGTCGGGCCACGTCGATACCGGCGAGGATTACGATGCCTGCGCGGTGCGGGAGCTGCGCGAGGAAATCGGGCTGGTGCGCGCGGAGCCGCCGGGGCGTTTGTTCAAGATTGATTCGTGCGAGGCGACAGGCCAGGAATTTTGCTGGGTTTACCGCTGCGAGAGCGAGGGGCCGTTTACGTTGCATCCCGAAGAAATCGAGCGCGGCGGCTGGTTCGAGCCGGCCGCGGTCACACGCTGGCTTGAGGAAAAGCCGGATGACTTCGCAAGCGCCTTCGCGTTGATCTGGAAATTACGGGAACAGCGTTGAGCCGGCCGGCCGCTCGACGAGGTGCAGGAGGTTGTCCTCGGGGTCGCGGAAGAAAAGGACACGTCCACCGCCGCCAGCGGGCTTGACCGGCTGGTCGAATTTCACGCCGCGCTGCTCCAGTTGGGCCTTGGCGGTTTCAATCGAGTCCACGCGCAGTGCGAGATGCCGCCAGCCGTGCAGACGGTTGTCGGAGGTTTCCTTGAGCATGAAATCACCCTCGTAAATCTCCAGCAGCGCGCCGCCGGGCAGGGTGATGAAGAAGGCCGGGGGTGACTGGCCGTTGTCGAAGACGACCCGCGCGCCGAGGACGCGGAGATACCAATCTTTCAGGGCCACCGTGTCGCGCGCGGCCAGACCGAGATGTTCGACGGAGAATTGCATGGTGGCGATTGAAGCACGGCGGCGAAGCGCGCGGAAATAAAATCAATGAGGGCGACGTGTCCGAATTGGAAATTCCCGGAGCGCGGCTGTGTCGTCCTCGACCAGTCGCAGCAGGTGACAAGGTGGGAATTACTGGAGAACGTAAAATCGTCCTGGCCGGCTGCGGTTGATCTGCGCGGCGCGGGACACAGCCGTGCTCCGTTGAATCCGAACACCATCTTCCAGGCGCGGTGCTTGACGCTGCCGGAGCCATTGGCTAGGTTGCGCCCGTCAATTCGGAACAGATACTATGCAAAACTTTTTGATCCCACACGTCATCGAGCAGACTGGTCGCGGCGAACGCGGCTACGACATTTATTCCCGACTGCTGGTGGACCGGATCGTGTTTCTCGGCACGCCCATCGACGACATGGTGGCCAACGTCATCATCGCCCAACTGCTTTTTCTCCAGATGAATGATCCGAAGAAGGACATTCATCTCTACATCAATTCCCCCGGCGGCAGCGTCACGGCGGGGTTGGCGATTTATGACACCATGCAGTTCCTCACCTGCGACGTGAACACCTACTGCATCGGCCAGGCGGCGAGCATGGGCGCGGTGCTGCTCTGCGGCGGCACCAAGGGCAAGCGGTTCGCCCTGCCGAACGCGAACATCATGATCCACCAGGTGCTGGGCGGCGCGGAAGGCCAGGCCAGCGACGTGGAGATCCGCGTCAAATACATGCTCAAGCTCAAGCTGCGCCTGAATAGCATCATCGCCCATCACACCGGCCAGCCAGTGGACGCGGTGGAAAAAGCCTGCGACCGCGACAATTTCATGTCCTCCGAGGAGGCGAAGGTCTTCGGCCTCGTGGACGAAGTGGTGGCTTCGCGCAAGGAAGTTCCCGGGCTGCCGGACAAAACCAGTCTGATTCCTTAAACCACGATCATGGCGCGCCCGACCAACATCACCCTTTGCAGCTTCTGCGGAAAATCCCACGCGGAAGTGAAGAAGCTCATCCAAGGGCCGGGCGTTTACATCTGCGACAATTGCATCGTTCTTTGCAAAAGCGTCCTCGACAAGGAACTGGCCGGCGTGGAGCCGAAGAAGCCCACCGTCGTCACCCAGGTGCCCAAGCCACTCGAAATCAAACTGCACCTTGACCGCCATTGCATCGGCCAGGATCACGCGAAGAAAACTTTGTCCGTGGCCGTGCATAATCACTACAAGCGCATCCTGCACGAACCGCCCCCGCCCTCGAAAAATGCCGAGGACTGGAAGAACCCGCGCGAGAGCGAAGTGGAGATCGAGAAGAGCAACATCCTGCTCATCGGCAACACTGGCTCCGGCAAAACCCTGCTCGCCCGCACGCTGGCCAAGGTGCTCGATGTGCCGTTCGCCATCGCCGACGCCACCACCCTCACCGAGGCCGGCTACGTGGGCGAGGACGTGGAGAACATCGTGCTCCGCCTGCTCCAGAACGCTGACTACGACGTGAAGCGCGCCCAGCGCGGCATCGTTTACATCGACGAGATCGACAAGATTGCGCGCAAGACGGAGAACGTCTCCATCACGCGCGATGTTTCCGGCGAAGGCGTGCAACAGGCGCTGCTGAAAATTTTGGAAGGCACGATCTGCAATGTTCCGCCGCAGGGCGGGCGCAAGCATCCGCAGCAGGAATATATTCGCGTCAACACCAACGGCATCTTGTTCATCTGCGGCGGCGCATTCGTCGGCCTGGAAAAAATCATCCAGCGCCGGCTCGGCAACCGGGTGATGGGCTTCGCGGCGGTGGACAAGTATCACCAGGTCGCCGAGTTCGAGCGCGACCAGATTTTGCAGCACGTCGAGCCGGAGGATTTGATCACCTACGGATTCATCCCGGAATTCATCGGCCGCCTGCCGATGGTGACGGTGCTAGAACAGTTGAACGAAGACCAGTTGGTCCAGATCCTGACCGAGCCGAAGAACGCGCTGATTAAACAGTATGCCAAGCTCATGGCGCTGGAAGGTGTCGAGCTGGAGTTCTCACCGGAGGCCTTGCGCGAACTGGCGTCGCTGGCCATCAAGAAGGGCACCGGCGCGCGCGCCCTGCGCAGCCTGCTCGAAAAACTGATGCTCGACGTGATGTTCGACGTGCCGAACAGCGATGACATCGCCTCGATCCAGATCACCCGCGCCGTCGTCGTCGGCGAGGACAAGCCGCTCATTCGCCGCAAGAGCAACCAGGCCGCCGCCTGACCCGTTCGCCGATTGGTGAATGGGACGTTGCGGAAATTTTCCCGCTCGTTTTTACTCCCGCCGTCCAGATTGACCATGAACACGTTTCAACCGCAAAATTTTATCGCCCGCAATGTCCGCGACGTCCCGCGCTCCGGCATCCGTGATTTTTTCGACATCGTGCAGGGCATGAAGGACGTGATCTCGCTCGGCGTGGGCGAGCCGGATTTCGTCACGCCCTGGCACATTCGCGAGGCCGCCATCTACGCGCTGGAACGCGGGCGGACCGGCTACACCTCGAATCTGGGCCTGCTCAAGCTGCGCGAAGCCATCGCCGTCAGTCTGCAAAAACATTTCCACGTCTCCTACGATCCGAAGAACCAGATCATCATCGCCGTCGGCGTGAGTGAGGCGATGGACATCGCCTTCCGCGCGATCATCAATCCGGGCGACGAGATCATCTACCACGAGCCGTGCTACGTGAGCTACTCGCCGACCATCTCGATGGCGCACGGCGTGCCGGTGGCGGTTTCGTGCCAGGCGGAGAACGGTTTCGCCGTCACTGCGGAAGCCATCGAAAAAGTCATCACCCCGAAGAGCAAGGCGCTCGTCCTGAATTTTCCAACGAATCCCACCGGCGGCACCATGACCCGCGCGGAGCTGGAAAAAATTGCCACCGTCGTGCGGAGGCACAATCTGCTCGTCCTCACCGACGAAATTTATTCCGAACTGACCTTCGAAGGCGAGCACGTCAGCATCGCTTCGCTCCCCGGCATGGTCGAGCGGACAATTTTTCTGCACGGATTTTCCAAGGCCTACGCGATGACCGGCTTTCGCATCGGCTACGCCTGCGGCCCGGTGGAGATCATCGAGGCGATGATGAAAATCCACCAGTACTCGATGCTCTGCGCGAGCATCATCAGCCAGGAGGCCGCGCTCGAGGCGATCCAGCACGGCCTGCCCGACACCGAGATGATGCGCGACCAATACAAGCTACGCCGCAACTTCATCGTCAAAGCGTTCAATGACCTCGGCCTCAAATGCCATCTGCCGCGCGGCTCGTTCTACGCGTTTCCGAACATCACCAGCAGCGGCCTGGCCTCGAAGGAATTTGCTTTGCGATTGTTGCAGGAAGAAAAGGTTGCCTGCGTGCCCGGCGGCGCGTTCGGGCCGAGCGGCGAAGGTTTTCTGCGCTGCTGCTTCGCCACTTCACTGGAACAAATCCAGGTGGCGACGGAACGCATCGCGCGGTTTATGGCGCGGGCGAGGAGGTAGTTCAGGCTGCCTGCCTGTTCCTCATCGGTTCCACGGTGCTCAGTCAGGCTATCATCAAGAGCACACTGGCCTGATCATTCAGCTTCAAACCGCCGAGGCGATCACATCGCCCATCAGGCTGGTGCCGACGCGCGTGGCCTTGGGTTCGCTGGCGCTGAAAATGTCGCCGGTGCGATGGCCGGTGGCGATGGCTTTCCCCACGGCGTCGTCGACGGCGGATGCAGCGGCGTTTTCTCCGAAGCTGTAGCGGAGCAGCATGGCGACGGACAGAATCTGCGCGATGGGGTTGGCGAGATTTTTCCCGGCGATGTCCGGGGCCGTGCCGCCGGCCGGTTCGTAAAAGCCAAAGGTGTTCCCGCCGTTGGTCGCGCCCAGGCTCGCGCTGGGCAACATGCCGAGCGATCCCGCCAGCGCGGCGGCTTCGTCGCTGAGGATGTCGCCAAACATGTTTTCGCAAAGCATCACGTCGAACTGCGTCGGCCGGAGCATGAGCTGCATCGCGCCGTTATCGACGAACATGTGTTCGAGCGCGACGTCGGGGTAATTCTTGCCGACGCGCGTGACGACCTCGCGCCAGAGCACGCCGTTTTCGAGGACGTTTGCCTTGTCGATGCTGGTGACTTTTTTGCGGCGCAGTTGCGCGGCCTTGAACGCGACGTGGGCGATGCGCTCGATCTCCGGCGTGGTGTAAACCATCGTGTCAATCGCCCGGTGACCGCCGGGAATTTCCTCAGTCTTCTTCGGCTGGCCGAAATACATGCCGCCGGTCAGTTCGCGCACGACGAGAATGTCGATGCCGTCGCCCTGGCGTTCCTTGGCGAGCGGGCAGGCGTGCGCGAGTTCCTTCGGCAGCCGCACCGGGCGCAGGTTGGCGAACAATCCAAACTCCTTTCGCAGCCGCAGCAGGGCCGCGCGCTCGGGGCGTTCTTCCTTGGGAATCGTCGGGTCACGATCCGGCAGGCCGACTGAGCCGAAGAGAATCGAGTCCGACTGCCGGCAGAGCGCGAGGGTGGCGTCGGGCAAAGCTTTTCCGGCGGCATCAATGCCCGCCCAGCCGACCGGCGCTTCGGTGATCTGGAATTGCAGCGGAAACTTTTTCTCGACGGCGCGGAGCACCTTGATGGCCTCGCGCATCACTTCGGGGCCGATGCCGTCACCGGCCAGCGCGGCGATTTTGAAAATCTTTGAACTCATAGGGGCGGGAGACTACGGAGCCGCCGCGCGCGCGGGAAGGAGAAATTCCCGGCGCGGGAAACGCACGCAGCCACCTGCAAATTTTTTCCAATCCGGGATTGCCTGAAGCAGGCCGATGTGGCTATGAATTCGCCCCATGTTCAACCTCAGTCATCGTGACCAGTCAGGATCAGCGGCTCGTCCGCCGGCCGGCGGGTTCATTGCCTTGATCGTTGCCGTCGGCCAGGCGTGGCTCGTGGCGTGGGGCCTGATCGGGCTGGGAGCATCTGCGTGGGCCGCCGCTCCGGTCGCCTCCGTCGCACGGTCAGAACCCGGCCTGATCTACACCAACGAATTTGTCGCCCGCGTGCCCTGGTCCATTCATGTGTTGAAGATCGATCGTGCCCAGGCGGACCTGACCCTTTTCTCCGCCCACGCGAAGGACAAGGTCCTGGCCGTGAGCCTGGTGGCGGACCAGGCCCGCGCCGTCCCCCGCGAAATCGGCCGCGCCCTCGGCGGCGTGAACGGGGACTTTTACGTGCGCGACGCCCCCATTTTCGTCGGCGATCCGCGCGGCCTGCAAATCGTGAACGGCGAACTCATCAGCGGACCCGACACCGTCTGCGTCTGGCTCGACACCAACGGAAACCCGCAACTGGACGAAGTGAAAAGCGGCTTCACCATCACCTGGCCCGGTGGTCGCAAGATTCCGTTCGGTCTCAACCAGCGGCGCGAGGCGAGGATGGCGGTTCTCTACACGCCGACTCTCGGCGGCCCGACGCGGACCAAGGGCGGCTGCGAACTGACCCTTGAAAAATCCGGCGACGGGCCGTGGCTGCCGCTCCAGGCCGGCCAGACCTATCGTGCGCGGGTTCGCAATATTTCCACCAACGGCGACTCCCGGATCATGTCCACCACGGCCATGATCCTGTCGCTCGGGCCGGAACTGGTGGACGGCCTGGCCGAGGTTTCGCCCGGGGCCGTGCTGGAAATTTCCACCGCCACCACGCCGGACTTGCAGGGCATCAAGACGGCCATCGGCGGCGGTCCCGCCTTGGTCAAGGATGGTAAACCATTTTTGCTCACGAGTCCGCCGGCCGGGCTGGGGAACGACTACTCCCAGCGCTCCAAGTACGAGCGGCATCCACGTTCCTCGGTGGGCTGGAGTCCGACGCACATTTATCTGGTGACGGTGGATGGCCGGCAGCCCGGCCTCTCCGTGGGCATGAAGCTCGCCGAACTGGCGGACTACTTCGTGAAACTCGGCTGCACTGATGCGATAAATTTTGACGGAGGCAAGTCCGCGCAGATGTGGTACTCCGGGAAGATCGTGAACAGCCCCTGCCAGGGTGTGGACACCGTGGCCAGTTCCCTCCTCGTGGTCCGCAAGCCCGAGCGCCCGAGCGCGGCCGACGTGCGTCCTGGCAAAGCGTACTAGCCCGAAAACCGAAGTCCGCTTACTGAAGACAACCAAGAGAACGAAGAGGGAAGTTGTTGGAGTTATCGACTGCAAAATCTTTCCGAACATGTGACTCCAGGCAGAAAGCTGTTTTCTTTCGTTCGCTTGGTTGCCTTCTGTGAATTCTGTTTCGGAGTTTGGATTAGTCGCGCAGCCGTTCCGGCTGTGAGAACGGGCTTCTTACCCGTGAATCTATTTGCCGCCTACCAGCCCTCTTCCAGAATCCGCTGCCACATCCGGTCGATGGCCTGCTGCAAGTCCGGCGCGGCCTGGGCGCGCTGTTCTTCCAGATAACCACGAGCCGCGCGGCCCATGATCTGGATGGAACGCTCGGCCATTTTCCGGACGATCGGATCGGCATCGAGCAGCTTGGTTGCCTGACAAATCGGTCTCATCCCTTCCTGGACACTGCCCGCGTTGGCGACGGTCTTGAGCTTCCCCCTCTGGTCGAAAGTCAGCGTGGCACTGAGTGAACCTTTGCCACCGGACACGACGTTGGCCTTGGCGCTGGCGGTCATCACACCGTTCTCTGTGCTCGCCGTCACCGTGTCCGCCGGAACATCGAAGCGGTAAAAACCATCATGGCTCCACTCTTGGGCGAGCCGAATCCACGCCTGGGCGGCGAGCCGGGCGGCGGCGGCATCGGTGACGGCGCGCAGGGCGGTCTCGAAAAACTTTTTTGTGGCGTCAGAATCGGCCAGCAGTTGGGCGGCACCATCCGGCGCGACCACGAAGACATTGCTGGGCTTGAGTCCTTCGGGCGTCATGCGGGCCACCGGAAACATGCGAAAGCGCAGCACGTAGAAGACGTGTTTCGGGAAGGCCTGCGCCAACGCGCCGTCTACGATGGGAAACAGTTCGCCGTGCTCGGCCCCGGCGTAGGCCGAGATTTTCTTTTTCATGGCCGGCCGAGTTTTGGCATCGGCTTCCAGAGTGGTGATCAACGCCTCGAAGCGCGCCTGAGTTTCCTTGCTGAGATTTTTTTGGGCGGCGGCGGTTTTGAGTTTCGGCAGCGCGGCCTCGCCCATCGCCCCGAGCTGGTTGATGGCCCAGGCACGAGGGTGCTCATCCGGGCTGGTGGCCTGCCCGATCAAGTCTTGAAGCTGCCTGTCCTTCTCGGCGGCCTGCTGGGCGGGAGTCAGCGGTTCGCCCCGGCCGACGCCGACGGTGGGGCCGGTGACGCCGCCGTCGCGCGCGAGGTCGCGCAATGGCCGGCTCACGCGGCCGGTGGACGGCTCGCTGACAATGACTCTGGGACCGCCTGGCGCCGGAGTGGTGACAGGCCGATCGGCGGGAGCGGCGGGAGCGGTTCCGGTCATGATGAAGGTGAACGTGAAGGCGAGGGTCACGGGGGCGGTGAATCGAATGTTCATGGATGACTCCTGTGGTTTGAGTTCGTGCCGGACGTTTGGGGCGGGATCACGCTGGGGAGTCTGGTCTTGCGGCCATGGGCGTCAAGCGCGGTTTTGCGCGGGCGAACCATCGTGGCGGCGGGCGTGACGCCCGCCGCTCCGGCGTCTCAGCCCTGCGCCGTTCATCGCCCGATTCCAGGCTCGACAATCATTTTCACCGGAGCATTCTGCTGCCGTGACCCACCGGGCAGAAAATCTTCACGGTTCAACAACAGTTTAACTCCCCAACACGTTATGCGTCTTCCCACCATTCTCCTCGCGCTGGTCGGCCTCGCTCTCGTGAGCGGCTGCGCCACCTCCTACATTCCTCCCAGCGGACGCGCCGATCTGGCGGGCATCAGCAGTTTCTCCATGCGGGAAAGTTTTGCCGCCAAGCCCGCCGCCGGTTTTCCCGCCGGCATCGCCGCCGTGCGCGTGCAGGCTC
>CANMZY010000111.1:0-9343 GCA_947502425.1 Verrucomicrobiales bacterium | reverse complement strand
CGGCGCGGTGATGGCGCGGGTCGGGCAGGCATCGAGGCAGCGGACGCAGGTGCCGCAGCGGTTTTTTTCCGGCGCGTCGGGCGGCAGTTCGAGGGTGGTGAGAATCTCGGCGAGAAAAATCCAGTTGCCGAGTCGGCGACTGATGAGGTTGGTGTGCTTGCCGGTGAAGCCGAGGCCGGCGCGCTGCGCGAGGTCGCGTTCGAGGAGCGGTCCGGTGTCGGCATACCAGAGCGAGCGGGTGCCGGGGCCGCCGAGGGTGTCGATGAATCCGGCGAGCTGTTGGAGCGGGCCGGCGAGCACGTCGTGGTAATCGGTGTGGCGGGCGTAGCGGGCGACTATCCCGGAACGCGGAACGCCAAGTGCGGAGTGCGGAACATCGCCGTAGCTCACGGCGAGGGTGAGGATAGATTTTGCGCCGGGCAGGATTTTTTGCGGATCAATGCGCTTCGCGGCGTTGCGGGCGAGCCAGGTCATTTCGCCGTGCTGATTTTCGGCGAGCCATTGCTCGAACTGGCGCGCGTGTTCCGGCGGTGCGGCGGTGGTGACGCGGCAGTCATCGAAGCCCAGCGCGCGCGCGCGGGCCTGGAGGGCGGCTTTCACGAGGAGGGGGGACGACGGGCGGCCAGATGGAACTGCTGCACGAGGTGCTGGGCAATGTCCTTGGAGGAGCGTCCCTCGGTGCCGATGAGCACGTCGGCCTGGCGGTAGAACGGCCCGCGCTCGGCGAGCAGGCGGCGGATGACCGCGAGCGGGTCGGGATCGTCGAGCAAGGGGCGGTGGTGCTGGTGCTGGAGGCGTTCCCAGATGGCCTCGGGCGTGGCCCAAAGGCAGACGACGAGCGCGTGCTGTTTGAGACTGGCGAGGTTGGCTGGATCGACGATCAATCCGCCGCCGGTCGAGATGACGGTTTTCTGGCGCGAGACCAGTTCGGCCACGAGATCGCGCTCCATCTGCCGGAAGACGGCCTCGCCCTGTTGCGCGAAAATGTCCGTGATGCTCCGGCCGGACCGGGACTCGATGACGTCATCCGTGTCGAGAAAGTCATGGTGCAACTGCGCCGCGACGAGCCGGCCCACGGTGGACTTGCCGACCCCCATGAAGCCGGCGATGGCGAGGTTGCGAATGTGGCGCGGGCTGTTCATGCTTCCGTCATAGCGGAACGGAAAAAAATTAACGAGTGAGAACAAATTTATTTTCCGGCGCGGGAAAAATATGATCAGACCAGTTTTGATGGACGAGGCGTTTCTGGCCGACGTGGCCGCGGCCCGCGCCGACCGGGAACGGCTGCACCTGTGGTGGCTCGGCCAGAGCGGATTTCTCGTGCAATGGCAGGGGCGGCATCTGCTGCTCGATCCGTATCTCTCCGATTCCCTGACCCAAAAATACGCGGCCACCGGTCAGCCGCACACGCGGATGACGGAACGGGTCATCGCGCCGGAGCGGCTGGATTTCATCGACGCGGTGACGTCGAGCCACAATCACACCGATCATCTCGACGCGGAGACGCTGCGCCCGTTGCGGCGCGTGAATCCGCAGATCGAGCTGATCGTGCCGGAGGCGAACCGCGCGTTCGTGGCGGAGCGGTTGCAGGTGCCGCCCGCAGTTCCGCGCGGCCTCGACGCGGGAGAGTTTTGGCAATCAGGCGTCTTCACCATCCACGCCGTGCCCGCCGCCCATCACACGCTGGAGCAGGACGAACGGGGGCGGCACAAGTTTCTCGGCTACGTGGTCGGGTGCGGGCCGTGGAAAATTTATCACTCCGGTGACACGCTGCGGTATGACGGAATGGTGGAGTGGCTGCGGCCCCACGCCATCGACGTGGCGCTGCTGCCGATCAATGGCGACCGGCCGGAACGGAAGGTCGCGGGCAACTTGAACGGGCGCGAGGCGGCGACGCTGGCGAAGGAGATCGGCGCGGGACTGGTCATTCCCTGCCATTACGACCTGTTCGAGTTCAACACGGCGTCACCGGAAGAATTGGTCGCGACGGCGCAAAAACTGGAGCAGCCGTGCCGGGTGTTGCGAGGCGGGGAACGCTGGAGCGGCGCGGCCCCGGCCGGTCAGCGGGCGAGCGCGACGAGGTAGCGCTGCAGGCGCGCGGTCTCCTCAGGCAGCGCGTGGTGGAGATAAATCTGGTGGAGGTTGGCGCACATGCGGAGGAGCATCCGGCGCGGACTGACCGGCGCGAGGTAGCCTTCGGCCAGGCCGTGTTGGGTGTGGAGCAGATATTTGACGCAGTCGGCCTTGGTCAGCAGCTTCCCCTGGTTGAAGGGGTCGATGAAAATTTCCACCGTCGAGGTTTGGAAGCGGCAGACGAAATGGCCCGGCAAGCCGATGCCGGTCACGGGCAGCCGGAGCCGGCGCGCGACGAGCAGATAAACCAGGCAGAGGCTGATGGGATTGCCGGTGCGCTGGTCCACCACGCGGTTGAGATAGCTGTTGGACGGCTCGTAATAATTTTGTTCGTTGCCGTGAAAGCCAAGCTCGTGGAAAAGGTGCCGGTTGATCGCGCCCAGCATCTCTTCGGTCTCGCCGCCAAAGTCTATCCGGCCCCGCAGTTCCGCCGCGTAGCTGTCGAAGAGCGCCTGATAGGCGGCGACGTTGAAGTCCGGGTATTGCGTCTGGGCCAGCAGCCACACGCCTTCCTCGATGTCGAAATCGTCGCCCCGGTTCAGACAGAACCGCATGAACCGTTCGTCCGCCGTCTGCCGGGCGAGGTAGCTGATGATTTCCTGCGCCCGCCGTCGCATCACCGGATCACTGCTAGGACGTGGGGACGCAGCCAGGCGCCCGCCGTCGGCCCGTAGGAAAGCACCTTGCCGCGCACCGTCTGGTAAACCGCCCGGTCATCGTCCGCGAGCAGGCTGACCAGCGCCTTGCGCTGGCTTTCGGAAAGCGTTTCCGGCGGGACCGTGGCGATGGCGGCATTCATAATCGCAGTGTGGCAACTGAATACTGAATTCTCCGACGAAATTCAATCCTGGATGTTCAATCTTCGTTCCGGGGCGGGGCGGATTTCTCGTCGGGGTGGGACGATTTTTTTTCCCTCGAACTCCTGCAGCGTCCGTTCCAGCAGTTCGCGCTGCTCGGCCTCCGTCCGTTGGCGGGTGGCCCGCAGGTCCAGCAGCGCGGTCAGGATGGCCAGGAAGGTGAAAAGAAAACATGCCACCCAGTAAACGATGAACAGGAACCCTTCCAGATGCGGCTTCAAGACCGTCTGGCCCCAGATCAGCATCCCGGCGGCGACGGTCAGGAAAAACAGGCCGAACCAGCGGCGAAGGGCGTCAGCAGAATTGGCCATGCGCGAAAACTATCATCCGGCACCGGGCGGCCCAAGTGGAAAAATCCGCCGCTCAGGCAACGGGCGAATCTTTTGCCAAATCCCTGGGAGCGCCGGCATTCTTGCTGGCGTGTTCGTGTTCGCCCCACCGCCTCGCGCCGGCAGGGATGCCGGCGCTCCCAGGGCAGGCTTCCCGCCCTTCACGCGCCGGCCCAGGCCCCCTGCCACGCGATCCGCCCATGCTCCAGCCGGAGCGCGTGGGTCATGCACGCCGGCAGGTCGCCGGGATGATGGGTGACCATGACCAGCCGCGTGCCGTTTCGGGAAAGCTCCTCCAGCATCCGCCGCACGCCGGCTTTCGTGGCGTGGTCCAGGCCGTCGAACGGCTCGTCCAAAAGCAAAATCTCCGGACGCTGCGCCAGCGCGCGGGCCAGGAGAATTTTCCGCCGTTCGCCGTAGGACATTTGTGTAAATAATTTTCCCGCCAGCGCGCCGAGCTGGAACTGCCGGATCAAGGCCCGCGCCCGCCATCGCTGCCGCGGACTGACCCGGTCGAGCAGGCCCACGCTGGAAAAAAAGCCGGAGCAGACCACCTGTTCGCCGTTCAGCTCCGCCTCGTACGCGGCCTGAAAATCAGCGGACACCCAGCCGAGGTGCTTCCGGATTTTCCACAGCGTGTCCGGGTGGTCGAAGTGTTCAACCTGGCCGCCGAGCGCGGGGTGCAGGTCGCCGGCGATCAATTTCAGAAACGTGCTCTTGCCCGCGCCGTTCACGCCGAGCACAGCCCAGTTTTCCGCCGCGTTCATCTGCCAGTCGAGGCGGTGCAGGATTTTCCTCCGCCCCAGAAAAACGCTGGCCTGCCGCACGCGGATCAGGAACGGCGGGACGCGGCGGCGGCGGACGGGCGCGGCGGAGATTTTTTTGGCGGTGACGGCCGGCGGGCCGTCCGCCGGAGCGGTCGCGCGGCCGGGGTCGCTTCGTTTTTCCGACTGAACCATCCGGCCCGCGTCCAGCTGCAGGACGTGCGAGACGGCGGGGATGATCTCCTCGGCGCGGTGCGTGGTGTAGAGCAGGTGCGTGCCCTGCCCGGCGATGCGCTGCAGCAGTTCGAGCAGTTGCCCGCGCGCCCCGGCGTCCAGCCCGTCGCAACATTCGTCCAGCAGCAGCAGGCGCGGCGCGGCGGCCAGCGCGCGGGCGATGAGAATTTTCCGCAGCTCGCCCTGCGACATCTCCTGGATTTTTTTCCGGCAAAGTTTCTGGAGGTGGAGTTCCTCGAGCAGCGCCTCGGCGCGGCGTCGTTGCGCGGCGTCCGGCTTCTGATAAAGCAGGTCGCTGTCGAAAAATCCCGTCTGGACGATCTGCCGTCCGTCGAGCGTCCAGTCCTGCCGCAGGTAACGCTCCTGGGTCTCCGGCGAAACGCAGCCGATGTGGGCGCGCGCAACCGCCGGACAGTCATGCGGCGGGCCGTCGAGCGTGTAGAGTCGCCGGCCGACCCCGCCGGGCGCGGGCCAGACTTCGCCGCGGACGAGTTTCAGGAAGGTGCTTTTGCCGGAGCCGTTCGGGCCGAGCACGGCCCAATGTTCGCCAGGCTGCCAGCGCCACGAGACGCCGCGCAACACCGTCCGTCCGGCGAGACGGACATCGACGTTTTCCAACTGCACCAGCGCGGCGGTTTTCATTTTCAAATGCGGACGCGCCAGTTTACCGGGCACGGGCGAAGTCTTGGCAAACCAAATCCGCAGGCCGGCCGGGGCGCAGGCGTCCCGCCCGTGACCGGATCAGTCTGCATTTCTCATCGGCAGCGCGAAGCGCCATCGTCCCGTAGCAGCCGACGTGAGGAGGCTCTGATCAAACATCGCGCCACCACCGCCGAAAAACATCAGAGCCTCCTCACGGCGGCTGCTACGGGGAGAATGGAAGTTAGGGGCGAGACGCCCCTCGGCTCAGGCGGGACGCCTGCGCCACGACCGGAGGCGCGTCGAAGAAATTAGTTGGTCTCCAAAAAAAATTACCTGACATCATCACCACCATGAGCCAGCAACCCGGAGACTCCAGCCGCCGCCCGTCCTCTTTCCGTCGCCTGACCGCCGTGGCTCTCATTCTCGTCATCCTCAGCGTGGCCGGGGGACTGGCCCTGTGGATTCGGCAGGTCGATCCCGCCCAACGGTTCGCCCGGGCCGAGGCGCGTTTTGCGCAGGGCGACTATGCCGGAGCCGAGACGGAGTATCGCGCGGCACTCAAGCTTCAGGAGCGCCTCGTCGGGCCGGAACATTCCGACATCTTGCCCAGCCGGATGGGCCTGGCCAAATCACTTTTTTCGCACGGTAAAACTGCGGAAGCCGAAACCGAACATCGGGCCGTGTTAAAGCTCAAGGCGCGCGTCCTCAGCGCGGAACATCCCGACACGCTTTCCGCCCGGATGGGCGTGGCCAACACCCTGCTTTCCCTGGGAAAAATTCCGGAAGCCGAGGCGGAATTTCGCGCGGTGTTTAATCTCCGCGAGCGGCTCCTCGGTCCCGGACATCCCGACACTCTCTCCAGTCGGATAGCGGTGGCCACCGCGTTGTCCGTGCAAAACAAATCCGCCGAGGCCGAGAGCCAGTACCGGACCGTGCTCTAGGTTCAGGAGCGCATCCTCGGCAATGACCATCCCGACACCCTCACGACCTGTCACAACCTTGCCCTCAGCCTGGCCATGCAGGGCAGGGTGGTCGCGGCCAGGGAACTGGCCCGGCGCGCGATGGTGGGCGGCGCGAAAGCCTGGGGGCCGGCGCATCCGTCCACGAAAAACGCCGAGAACCTTTACGAGCGATTGACCCGGGAGCAGTGATTTCCACATTGCCCGCTTGGATTCCGCACGGTGGCCCCGTATTCTTGGGGTCATGTCTCGTTGGAAAAACATCCGCCTGGCCGCGTGGCTCGTGACGGCGGGTCTGCTGCCCGGCCACCAGGTCCGGGGCGCAGATTTCTCCTGGCAGGCAGGCGGCCCGGGCCTTGCCACCGCCTGCGTCACCAACGTGCGTTCCTTCGTGATCTACACCATCGTGCGCGTGGAACGGTCCGCCCTTCGGCGCGAACTCCGCCTCCATTCCACCCACGCGCGCAACACCGTCGTGGGCCTCGCCACGGTCTCCGACCAGGCCGATGCCCTGCCCAGGGAACTCGGCACACCCGTCGCCGGGATCAACGGTGATTTCTTCATGATGAACGGCTCCGCAATGGGCGACCCGCGCGGGCTGCAAATTTTGCGCGGCGAACTCATCAGCGTCCCCACCGGCGCGGCCGCCTTCTGGCAGGACGCCAGGGGTGATCTCCACGCCGAATCCGTTTCCTCCCGGCTGACCGTCGAATGGCCCGGCGGAGGCACCCGCCTCGCCGGCTTGAATGAGCAACTGAACACCAACGCGATCGTCCTGTTCACCCCGAGCATGGGCCTGCTGCATCGTGAGAAATCCGGGAACCGTTTCGGGCTGGGCGGACGCGCCGACGGTGGACGCGGCAACAGCCGGCGTGGATCGAACACCAACTCACCCTTTGGCGCCATTCCGCAGGGCGGCCCCATCCGCCCGCCGGGCGGACGCGAATTCATCCTGGAACCCGCCTCCGGGCCGTGGCTGCCCTTGCGCATCGGCCAGACCTGTCAGGCGAAAGTCCGCGACCACGCCGACGGTTTCACCAACGTCCCGCCCGGCTTGATGTTGATGATGCTCGGTTCCAATCTTCTCGCCACCCTCCCGCCGATCGCCAACGGCACGCCCGTCACCATTCGCGTCGCCACCGCTCCGGACCTCACCGGCGTCCAGCACGCCTTGGGCGGTGGTCCTCTGCTCGTCCGCGCCGGGCGGACCCACGAAGTCACCGCGCGCATGAGCGATGAACCTCACCCGCGCGCCGCCCTCGGCTGGAACGACCAGCATCTTTATCTCGTCGTGGCCGACAGCCTCCACAGCGGAATAAGATTTGGCATCCGTCTGACCGATCTGGCGGATTTCATGATCGACCTCGGCTGCCGGGAGGCGATCAACCTGGACGGCGGCCGGTCAAACACCTTGATGTTAAATAGCCGCACCATCAACCACCCCCGGCAAGGCGAGCCGAGGGAAATCGCCAACGCCCTGATCATCCTGCGCCAAGGAGCGGCCACCAAGGCCGACCAATAAACGCGAACCGGACGGGACGTTCCGAGACAGCCATGCTCGCCCGGCCCTCCTACAATCTCGCCGACAAATACAAATCCGGCCCCAGCCGGCGCCACTCCACGTCGCGCAGCGAAATTTTGTCCTCGATCCGTTCCACGCCGGCACCGCCCACGGCCGGCTTCGCATCGCGTCCGCCCAAAATTTTCGGGGCGTAAAAAAACGCGACCCGCTGCGCCCGGCCTTCGAGCAGAAACGACGCGTTCACCTCGCCGCCGCCTTCGACCAGCAGGCTGGTGACGTTTTCCGCGCCCAGTTTTTTCAGCAGCCAGCGGAGGTCGGGGCGTGGGGCGTGGGGCGTGGGGCGTGAACCGCGCCGGACGACCGGCGCGACTAGGACGTTGACCCGCTGCGCGAGCGCCGCCACGCGCTTTTTCGGCGCGGCCTTCGAGACCACCACCGTCGTCAGCGCCGCGAATTCATCGCTGACCACTTTCGCGTCGAGCGGCGTGCGCGCCCGCGAATCAAGGATGATGCGCCGCAGCCGGGAACCTCGGACACCCCGCGCCGTCAGCGACGGGTCGTCCGCCAGCACCGTGTTCACCCCCACCAGAATCGCGTCCGCCCGGCGGCGCAGTTTCATCCCCTCCGCGCGCGCCTTTTCGCCGGTGATCCATTTTGATTCGCCGGAAGCCGTGGCGATTTTGCCGTCCAGCGTCATCGCGGCCTTCACCGTGACGAAGGGCGTGCGGTGGACAATCCAGTGGTTGAACGCCTCGTTCAACCGCTCCGCCTCCACCGCCAGCAATCCCTGTGCGACCTCGACGCCGGCGCGGCGCAAAATGGCCAAGCCCCGGCCCGCGTGCGCCGGATTCGGATCCTTGGCCGCGACCACGGCGCGCGCGATCCCCGCCGCGCGAATCGCGTCCGTGCAAGGCGGCGTGCGCCCGTGCGTGCAGCATGGTTCGAGCGTGACGTAGAGCGTGGCCCCGCGCGGGTCCTGGCCGCGCCGTGCCGCATCGCGCAGCGCTTCGATCTCGGCGTGCGGTCCCCCCGCGCGCCGATGCCAGCCCTGCCCGATGATCCGTCCGCGCCGCACCAGCAGCGCGCCGACGAGCGGGTTGGGCGAAGTTCGGCCCGTGGCGCGTTTCGCCAGGGCCAGGGCGCGCCGCAAAAAAGTTAAGTCCGCAGATTTGTTCACATCAATGAAAGGGCCGGTCCGGCGGCATACTGTCCGCGTCGGCCCGGCGAACGAGGAGCGCCGCGCGCCGACCGCGCGAACGTGACGAAGGAGGTGTCGTCCGTCAAGACACGCCTCTGGAAAGGGCCAACGTGCGGTGCATCTTGACACGGTTGTTGGCCGGCGCTCCCAGGTGCCGGCGCCCTCGCCATCCTGCTGGCCACGCTCACCAACACCACCGGGTTGGAGGTTTCCGCCATCACCGTCGCTTACACGTTCAACTAACTGGTCGGACAACGGGACGAACGTGATCCTCACCACGCTCGACCTCACGAATTCGCCCGGCACCTTGGAAACGATCACCTATTATTTCCGCACGCACTTCCACATTCCCTACAACCTTGCCGGAGCGGAACTGCGCCTGCGCCATTATCTGGATGACGGCGGCATCTTCTATCTGAACGGGCAGGAGGCCACTCGCGCCCGCATGACCAGCATCTCGGATGGCTACCTGACCTTGGCGACCGGCACCGCTTATGGTGTGACCGTCCCCATCAGCGACGCCATCGTCGAGCCGGCCCTCGCTCTCCCGGCCGCAATCCTTCCGCTGATGAACGCGGTCAACGGCACCGGCTGGACAAACCTCGCCAACGCCACCAGCCCGCACACCAACTCAACGACCGGCGGCCAGGGATTCTTCCGTTTGAAAAATTTTACCGGCCTTGCTCACCGTCCGCCCTCCGGTGA
>CANMZY010000110.1:0-9362 GCA_947502425.1 Verrucomicrobiales bacterium | reverse complement strand
CAACGAATCCGGCGGGAACCGCACGGTGGCGGCGAAGAAGCTGGGCATGAGCCGGCGGACGCTGCATCGCAAGCTCCACACGTATCATCTAGAGGGATTTTAATTCATGGTATTCAGGCTCCAAGAAATCATTCACCGGTTCGAGGAAGGGGCCGGCGCTCGCTACGTCAAGCTGGTCGCGATCTTGATCATCCTCGGGGCGGTGGGCGTGCTGTATGATTTGCGCGCCTATCGCAACTTGTCGTCGCCGGAGGCGATGGACTCGGCGCAACTGGGGCGGAACCTCGCGGAAGGGAAAGGTTACACGACGCACTTCGTCCGGCCGTTCAGCATGCACCTGCTGCAAAAGCATCGTGCCGACGGCACAAGCCTGGTGAAGACCGATCATCCCGACCTGGCAAACGCGCCGGTCTATCCGTTGCTGCTGGCCGGCCTGATGAAGGCGAACGTCCTGCCAAAATATCAGGACACGACGGAGGTGAAGCGGTTTCAAACCTACAAGCCCGACCTGGGCATCGCGATTTTCAACCAGGTGCTGCTGCTGCTGTCGGCGGTGGTGCTGTATTTGCTGGCGACGCGGCTCTTCGATAAGTTGGTGGGCGGACTGTCGGCGGTGTTGTTCGTGGGCAGTGAATTGTTCTGGCGCTTCAGTACGTCGGGCTTGAGCACGATGTGGCTAATCCTGGTGACGCTGGGGGTTTTCTGGTGCCTAGCGGTGCTGGAACAGTGGTCGCGCGGCGGGCGCGGTCTGCGGGCGCTGATCGTGCTGGCGGCGGTGACGGGCCTGCTGGTGGGCGTCGGCGGGCTGACGCGCTACGCGTTTGGATGGCTGATCGTGCCGGTGCTGTTTTACCTGCTGGCCTTCTTCGGGAAGCACCGGATGGTGCTGGGCCTGGCTGCGCTAGGGACGTTTCTGCTGGTGATGGCCCCGTGGATCGGGCGCAACCTGAACGTGTGCGGCCTGCCCTTCGGCACGGCGACGTTCGCCGTGATGGAAACGACTGGGGCGTTTCCCGAGGACCGGCTGCAGCGTTCGCTGAGTCCGAATGTCCGGGACGTGCGGGTGGCGGATTACGCCTACAAATTGGTGGGAAACACGCGGGACATCCTGCGGAGCGAGCTGCCGAAAGTGGGCGGGAGCTGGATCTCGGCCTTTTTTCTGGTGGGGTTGATGGTGCCGTTTAAGAATCCGACGTTGTCGCGGTTGCGCTGGTTTTTGGTGGCCGGGATGGTGGTGCTGGTCGTGGCGCAGGCGTTGGGCCGGACATTTCTTTCCTTTGAAACGCCGGAAATTAATTCCGAGAACCTGCTGGTGCTGCTGGCGCCGTTGATCATCATGTTTGGAGTGAGCCTGTTTTCCCTGTTTCTGGATTCGATCAAGTTTCCGATTCCGGCGGCGCGCATCATGTTGATCGTCCTGTTCAGCCTGGTGGTCAGCGCGCCATTGATTTTAGCCCTCCTGCCGCCCAAGGCCAGCCCGCTGGTTTATCCGCCCTATTCTCCGCCGGTCATGCAGCGGACGGCCGGTTGGATGGGGGAACGGGAGATGTTGATGAGCGACATTCCTTGGGCCGTGGCCTGGTACGGCAAACGCCAGTGCGTCTGGGTCACCATGAACTGGCGCAAGGAATTTTACGAAATCAACGATTACCAGAAGCCCGTGCAGGCGCTCTACCTGACGCAGCGCACCACGGACAGCCGTTTCCTTTCCAACTGGGTGCGGGGCGAGAACCAGGGCTGGGCCACTTTTCTGTTTGAAACCATCGTCCGCAAAGAGGTTCCCGCCGGCTTTCCGTTGCGTAAAGCTCCCGATGGATTTTCTCCCGATCAGTTATTTTTGAGCGATTCCGTCCGATGGACTGTCATAGGGAAATAATTTCATGATCATTGGCCGTAACCATTGCGTAACAAAGACAAAATCAGACAATTCTGTTTGACAGCCTGTTGAGCCGTCCCGTAAAAGTCCGACGTAATTCATGCTGAATTCATCGCGCCAGAACCAAACAAGCTCGTCCGGGTTGGATGCAAATTTTATGAAGAAGCTCATCACCTCCGCCGGCGTGGCCGCCTTTGGCGTATCCGGCTTGCAGGCCAGAGATGCTCCGGGTTTCACACCTACCCAGACTGAGCGACCTTGGACAGTTTCATCCACTATCCGTGCGTTCTACGACGACAACTACACGACTTCCCCCCAAGGACTGCCCGCCAGCCAGGCTTTTGGGTTTGAGGTCCGCCCCGCCGTCCGGTTGGCCCTGCCGTTGGGGCAGACCTTCATCGGAACTGGCTACAACTTCTCAGGGCGTTATTTTGACGGGCGCCAGCCGGATCAATGGGATTACAGTCATGAATTCGATGTCCGGCTTGACCACCGGTTCAGCGAGCGCTTTGAGTTGAACGTGACCGATTCATTTGTCATCAGTTCGGAGCCGACCGTTCTGGACTCGTTCAGCGGGATCATCACCGCTCCGACCCGGGCCACCGGGGGCAGCCAGCGCAATGCCGCCAAGGTCAAATTCAGCGCCCAACTGACCCGCTTACTCGGGCTGGTGCTCGGCTACGGCAACAATTTGTATTCGTATGAGCAGACCGGCATCGGCAGCCGGTCCGCCCTTTTGGATCGCATGGAGCATTCGGCCAACCTTGACGTGCGTTTTCAGGTCACGTCGCAGTTCGTCGGCATTGTTGGCTGCCAGTACGGCGTCTCGAAATACTCCGGCGACACTCCGCTTTATATGGTAGGCACGTTTCCCGGGCCCTACATCGAAGGCCCGTTGAGCAGCATCCGTGACAGCCAGTCGCACTACGGCTACGTCGGCGCGGAATACTCGTTCAGCTCAAAGTTGACGGGAGCGATTCGCGTGGGGATTCAGTCCACCGCCTACGATTCATTTTCCAACAGCAGCCTCAGCCCCTACGTCGATCTTTCCATGGCCTACGCCTACAAGGCGGGCTGCTCGATGCAGGCCGGTTTTAAGCACTCGCGCAACTCGACCGAGATCGCGGCGCCGGTCGGCGCGGGCAATGTCGGCCAGCCCACCCTGGACCAGGAGACCTCCGCGGTTTTCGGCTCGATCACCCATCAAATCACCCGCAGCCTCACCGGCAGCCTCATCAGCCAGTATCAAATGTCCACCTTCAACGGCGGCGCGGCCAACAACGACGACGAGAACCTCTGGCTGGTCGGGCTGAATTTCGAGTACCGCATCAACCCTCATCTGGCTGTCGAACTAGGCTATAATTACGACACCTTGGAATCCGCCCTAGCCAACCGCAGTTTCTCCCGCAACCGGGTTTACATCGGTGTGCGGGCCACCTATTGACCCGCCGCCATTTATTCCAAACGAAACTGGCTGGGAGGCTGGACCAACAATTTCAGCCTACTTTTTTGACTTATGGAAACCACGAAGAACGAACCAAGTAATTTTTTAAACACCCCAGAAATCAAGCTCCACTTTCTCGATTACTGGCGCATCATCCGCATCCGCAAGACCATCATCCTCGCGGTCTTCCTGCTGGTCTCCCTCACCGCCACGCTCGTCACCTACGTGCTGCCGGAATCCTACGCCAGTACCGTGGTCATCTCTGTCGAGAAAGACACCAAGGACGCGACCGGCATCGGTGACCGTGGTTTAGGGGGCGGCTACGATCCTTACTGGCTGCAGACTGAGTTTGAAAAAATCCAATCCACGCCCGTTCTCTACCAAGTCATCAAAGACCTCGAACTTGGAAAAAAATGGGCGGACAAGAACAAGGAGAACACGCCATACAAGCAGGAGGTCGCCTACCTCCTTCTCAAAGGACAGTTGAACATCCGTCAGTCCCGCAACACCAGCCTGATCGAAATCCAAGTGGCCAGCGAGGACAAGGAGGAAGCGGCCGTCATTGCCAACCAAATCGCCAAGGTCTATGGCGAAATCCGGGCCAAACGGCGGATGGATCTCACCAAAGGCGGCATTGGTGCCCTGACAAAACAGTGGAAGGAGCAGGACGACCAGGTCAAGGCCACGCAAAAGGAAGTGGACAAGATCAAGGATGAGCTAAAAATTCCCGACTCGGATGCGGCCGGTGCCGGCCATGGCAGCACTCTGGAACCCGAAGTTCTTCGCAAGCAGATGGCCAACCTGATTGAGGGCAAGGCGCAGTTCGAGAAGATCAACACCGTCAATACCAAGCTCAAAAGCATGAGCCGGGTGGCCCTTAAAAAAGCCCTTCCCGCCGTCATTCCGGACGCCGCCCTCAGCGAACTGCTCCAACATGAAAAGGCGGCCCAGCAAAAACTCACCGACCTGGCGGTGAGTTTTGCGCCCGAACATCCGGAGGTCAAGCGGGTCAGTGGCGTGCTGCAAACCGTCGCCAAGCAGATCGACGAAACCATCGATGGCATTTTGCTCGGCGTGGAGACGCGCGTGGCCTCCCAAAAAGCCGAAGTGGACACCGTCCAAAAAGCGGTGGATGACGCCAAGGAACTGGACATCCGGAAATCCATCGAGCGCCGCCCCTACTTTCTGGCCAAGCGCGATCTCGAGGGACTGCAGCTCATTCGCGAGCGCCTCAACATGCAGATCATCGCCCAGACGGTTGATTCGAACATTCCCATCGGCAACGCCGTCGAGGTCGTCAACCCGGCCGAACCCGGCTTGCGGCCGGTCAAACCCAACCGTCCCCTCAACATCACCCTCGGCCTCGTCACCGGCCTCATCATCGGCGTCGCCCTCGCTTTCTTCATCGAGTACCTCGACACCAGCGTGAAGACCATTGACGACGTGGAACGCGCCCTCCAGGCCCCCGTCCTCGGCGTCATCCCGCAGAACGTCAGCTCGCTCCTCGAAGAAGGGCCGGAAAGTCCGCACGCCGAGGCCTACCGCGTGCTGCGCACCAACGTTCTCTTCTCCAGAAAAGACCCCAAGTTTAACACTATGACCGTCGTCAGCGGCGGCGCGGGCGAGGGCAAGACCACCACCCTTTTCAATCTGGCCGTTATCTTCGCCCAAAACGGCCAGCGCGTCCTCGTCGTCGATTCCGACCTGCGCCGCCCCAGCGTCCACAAGCTGCTCAAGCTCTCGAACAACATCGGCCTGACCAACCTGCTCCTCAAACAAAACACCCTCGAGGAAGTCATCCAGACCACCGGCATGCCCACCCTCGACTTCATGCCCAGCGGCAAGCTGCCCAGCAGCTCGATGGGCATTCTCGGCTCCGCCCAGATGAAGGAAATGATCCGCGACGTGAAGCGCCGCTACGACTTCGTCTTCTTTGACTCGCCGCCGATCATGGGCGTGAGCGACGCCTCCATTCTCTCCAGCGAAGTGGACATGGTGCTCCAGGTCATTCAATACCGGCGCTACCCGCAGCCCATGACCATCCGTGCCAAGCAGATGATCGAGAAAGTCGGCGGCAACCTGCTCGGCCTCGTCCTGAACAACATCAACATGGCCCAGGATGAAAACTACTATTACTACAGCGGCTACTACTACGACTACTACACCAAGAGCAACGAGCAGGACGCCGACCCCAAGAAGGCCGGCCCGGACGCCCAAGTGGAAATAAAGCCGAAATACTGATTGAATCCCCGAAGAACGCTTGTTAAGCATCCCCCCCATGATTTTCAAGAATTGGATCGTCGGCCTTGGATTGCTGCTCGCCGCGCTGGCCTGGAGCGGCTGTGAAACCACGAACCCTCCTCCGAAAGAGGTCACCTGCTCCTCCGATGAATTGCAGGCGGGAGATTCCGTCACCGTCACCTTTGCGGATTTGCCGCCGGACAAGGGGCTGCCCGAGCATCGCGAGCGCGTCAAGGATGACGGCACGCTCAACCTGCCGCTGATCGGCTCCATCAAGGCCGGCGGAAAAAAGGTCGGTGATTTGCAGAAGGAAATTCAGGGGCTTTATGTGCCGCGTTATTACACCCGGTTGACCGTCACCATCAAAACCGAGGACCGTTTTTACTCCGTCGGCGGTGAAGTCAAGGCTCCCGGCCGGCAGGTGTATCTCGGCTCCACCACCTTGCTTAAGGCCATTCAATCCTGCGGCGATTTTACCGACTTCGCGCACCAGCGCAAAGTGCAGGTCATTCGCGCCAACGGCGACCGCCAAGTTATTGACGCAAAAAAGGCGCGTGAGAACCCCAGGAAATTTGACGTGCCGATCTGCCCGGGTGACTCCATCCACGTCCCCAAGAGCCTCTAGTGATCCAACTCAACATTCTCAACGGCAAAAAGGCGGGCCACGAAATTGTGGCCCGCCTTTTTCCTTTCCAGATCGGCCGCGCGGCCGCCGCCCACCTGCCGCTCGACGAGGACGGCGTCTGGGAACGGCACCTCGAAATTATTCTCCAGCGGGGTGAAGGATTCCTGCTCCAGGCCCATCCCCAGGCGCTCGTCGCTGTCAACGGCCAGGGCGTGCAGCAGACCACCCTGCGCAACGGCGACCTCATCGAGCTTGGCTCCGTGCAACTCCGCTTCTGGCTCTCGCCCGTCCGCCAGCGCAGCCTGCTGCTGCGGGAGGGCCTCATCTGGTCCGCCCTCGTCGCGCTCTTCGCCGCCCAGTTGGTCGTGCTCTACTGGCTCCTTGTTTAGTTCAATGCCGGAAATGCCGCAGGCCGGTGAAGACCATCGCCATGTTCCGTTCATCCGCCGCCGCGATCACCTCCGCGTCCCGCACCGAGCCGCCCGGCTGAATCGCCCCCGTCGCCCCGGCTTCCGCCGCCGCGATCAGCCCGTCCGGGAACGGGAAAAACGCGTCGCTGCACACCGCGCTCCCGTGCAGCGCCAGCTTCGCCTCACCGGCCTTCCAGACCGCGATGCGGCTCGAATCCACCCGGCTCATCTGCCCCGCGCCGATGCCGAGCGTGCGGTCCGCGGCGGCATAGACGATGGCGTTTGACTTCACATGCTTCACCACGCGCCAGCCGAAAAGCATCGCCTGAAACTCCTCCGGGCTGGGCTTGCGCCGCGTCACGATCTTCAAATCCACTGCGCTCGTGATCCGCCGGTCGCGTTCCTGGACGAGGAACGAATCCGCGCCCACACTGCGGATGTCCCACGGCTGCGCGGCCAGCGGCGATTTTAAGATTTTCAACAGTCGCAAATTCTTCTTCTTCTGCAACACGCCCAGCGCTTCGGCGGTGAACTCCGGCGCGATGATGACCTCGCTGAAAATCTCCGCGATCGCCTCGGCGCACGCGCCGTCCAGCGGCGAGTTCACCACGATGATCCCGCCGAACGGCGCCTGTTTGTCCGTCGCGTAGGCCTTCTCCCAGGCCTCGCGCAGAGTCGCGCCCTGGCCCATGCCGCACGGGTTCGTGTGCTTGAGGATGGCCAGCGTCGGGCCGTCCGCCACGAACTCCGCCATCAGATTTGCCGCCGCCGTCAGGTCCAAAATATTGTTGTAGGAAAGTTCCTTCCCGTGGAGTTGCTGGAAAAATTCGTGAAACTTTCCGTAAAGCGCCGCCGCCTGGTGCGGGTTCTCGCCGTAGCGCAACGGCTGCGCCAGCGGCGCGGCTACGACCAGCGCCCCTGGCAGCGCGTGCTTCCCGCCGGCAAACTCCATCTGCAAATGCGCCGCGATCGCCCCGTCATACGCCGCCGTCCGCGCGAAGACTTTGGCCGCCAGCGTGCGCCGCTGCTCCAGCGTCGTGTCGCCCGCCGTCTTGATCTGCTCCGCCACCAGCGCGTAATCCGCCGGGTCCACGACCACCGTCACGCTCTCGTGATTCTTCGCCGCGCTCCGCAGCATGGACGGCCCGCCAATGTCGATATTTTCAATCGCGTCATGCAGGGCTACGTCCGGTTTGGCGACGGTCTGCTCGAAGGGATAAAGATTCACCACCACCAGGTCGATCGGCGGGATGCCGTGCTCGCGCGCCGCCGCCTCGTGCGCGACGTTGCCCCGGATGTAGAGCAGGCCGCCGTGGATTTTTGGGTGCAGCGTTTTCACCCGGCCATCCATCATTTCCGGGAAGCCGGTGTGCGCGCTGATGTCCTGCACCGCCAACCCGGCGTCGCGCAAGGCCTTGGCCGTGCCCCCGGTGGAGATCAGCTCCACGCCGGCGGCGAGCAGCGATTGGGCGAAGCAGACGAGTCCGGTTTTATCCGAGACGGAAAGAAGCGCGCGTGAAATTTTTGCCATAAAGAGGCGGTTAAAATCTCAGATGCGCCGGGGCAGTCAATCAGAATGGCTGCGGCCGGACGACGAAGGGCGCGTCCCGTTGCTGCCCCGAACTCGGACGGAGCGCGGGTCTGCGATCCGCAGCATGTGAGAAGGGAATGGCGCGTGGAACAATCCGATGGATCCCGGGCAGCGCGCGCTGCTGCGGGTCACAGACCGGCGCTCCGCGGCATTCGCGGGCCGTCTCGGGAGACGGCCGCCGTTTCACCAGATTGAACCTTGAACTTTGGCCCCCAAATCACGATAAACACCGCATGTTGCCAAATCTCATCACCAACGGCGGGCTGATGCTCTGGGTTTTCTTTGGCGCCAGCACGGCGGCCATTCTCGTCTTCGTCGAGCGGCTCTTTCATTATCACCGCGCCCAGATCAACTCGATGGAGTTCCTCAGCGGCGTCCGCACCGTGCTCAAGCGCGACAATGTCGTCGAGGCCCTCTCGATCTGCGATGCCACGCCCGGCCCGGTCGCACGGCTGGTCAAGGTCGCCATTCTCAACCGCGAGCGCGGGCGCGACGGCGTGCGCGAGGCGCTGGAGGAGGCCGGCTTGAACGAGGTTCCGAAGCTCGAGGAAAAACTCGGCCTGCTCGCGACCATCGCCCAGCTCTCGCCGTTGCTCGGCCTGCTCGGCACCGTGCTGGGCTTCATCAAGATTTTCAACGTTATCCAACTGGCCGGCGCCCACGCGCAGCTCGAACAGCTGGCCGGCGGCATCTGGCAGGCGCTGATCTCGACCGCCGCCGGGTTGGCTGTGGCCATTCCCAGTTACGCGGCCTACAACTACCTCGTCAGCCGCGTCAACGTCATCGTGCTCGACATGGAAAGGGCCGCGACGGAAATCGCCGGCATGGTCTGTGAGACGCCGAAAAACTCATGAGGTTCCCGCGCACCAAGAAAATGTTTCGCGGGCAGCTCGACGCCGCCCCGTTCGCGGGCGTGTTTTTTCTGCTCGTGATTTTTCTCGCGCTCAACTCCTCGCTCGTCTTCACCCCGGGCGTGCCGATCCGGCTGCCGATGGCGGACGACCTGCCGGGCACGGACAGCGCGACGGTGGTGGTGGCCATCGACGCGGGCGGGCAGTTGTTTTTTGAGAATCAGGCCACCGACGAAAAACGCCTCCAGCAACGGCTGACCGACGAGGTTAAATCGTCCCGCGAACCGCTGACCCTCGTCGTGCAGGCCGACAAGGATGTGAAAC
>CANMZY010000109.1:0-9379 GCA_947502425.1 Verrucomicrobiales bacterium | reverse complement strand
GGTGCTGACGGACTTTGGCTGCGAGCAGGCGTTTGGCCGGGCGGCGGAAAGTGTTCGGGAACATTATGGATTTGAGATTGGGTCCAGCGCGGTGCGAACCGCCACGTTGGCCCAGGCCCACCGGGCGCGGGAAAAACTCCAGGAGCAATATCAACAACCGTTTCGGATGCTGCCCGCCGTGGGTGCGGAGCATGTGATCGCGCAGGTGGACGGAACGATGATCTGCACGGTGCAGCCAGGACCACGCCAGGGCAAACGTCCCCGGGAGTGGAAAGAGATGAGGCTGGCGGCGGCCCAAGCCAAAGACAGCACCACGAAGTTTTATGCGGCCACCTTCGGGAGTGTGGAAGAAACCGGTCGGCGTTGGGGACACTGCGCGCGGCATCCGCGCGCTCGATCCGCTGGCGGCCCGGCAAAAATTTTCCGTGGTGTTCCTCGGCAGCTTCGCGAAGGACGATCCGTATGGGCAGGAGTTTCAGCAGCTTCTCGCCACGCGTCCGTGGTGCCGCTTCGGCGGCTTCGCCAGTCGCGAGCAGCTCAAGCAACACCTGCGCGACGCCACGCTGCTCGTGCTCCCCACGCTGGAGGATAACTGTCCCATGTGCGTGCTCGAAGCGATGGTCGCGTCGGTGCCAGTGGTCGCCGCGCGCGTGGGCGGCGTGCCGGACCTGATCGAGGACCATGTCACCGGCCTGTTCTGCGACCCCGCCAGTGCGGATTCAATGTGCGGCGCCGTCGAGCGCGTGCTCGCCGATGCGGGGTTGCGCGCGCGCCTGCGCGACGCGGCGAAAGCACGGGCCCGCGAGCGGTTTCATCCGGCGGTCATTGCGCGGCGGCATCTGGAAATTTACCGCGAGGTCTTGCACAACCCTTCGTAGATGCCCTGCAACTGGCGGCCCACCTCCAGCCAGGTGAGCGGCCGGGGCGGCGCGGGTTTTCCGGGCGCGGCGTCGTAAAATGTCCGCAGACACCGGGCGGTTTTCGCGGTGTCCGCAGTGCTGGGGCAATAATCCGCGTGGCCGGCAAAGACGCTGCGCGCCCAGGGCAGTTCGCTCAGGAGCAGCGGACAACCGCACGCGGCGGCTTCGAGCGCCGAGAGGCTCAGGCTTTCCATGGTGCTCAACAGCACGAAGCCGCGCGCGGCGCGGTAGGCTTCGGCCAGTTTCGCGCGGTCCTGGATCGGGCCTTCATAACGGAGCAGCCGGGGGTGGGCGGCGGCCAGTTGGAGAAAGCCCTGCGCGTACGGATCATTTTCGGCGTAGGGCCGGCCGATGATCCAGAGCGGGGTTTGCGCGACCACCGCGGCCCGGGCCAGTTCCAGGATGCGCTTGCGCTCCGTGATGACGGCGGTGCAGACGAGCCACGGGCCGCGGGCGACCGGCGCGTTTTGGAAGAACACCGGCTCCACCCCGTTGGGTACCACATGCACCCGCTCCGGCGGCGCGTGAAACATGTCGCGCATCAACTGCGCCTCCCACGGCGTCAGCGCCACGGCGGCGTCCGCCCGCGCGTAAACGTCCCAGGCCAGCTTGGCGGTGAAGCCGGCCGGCAGGATGGTTTGCGCGAGGGTCATCATGGTTTTCTGGACCGCGCGGGCCGGTCAACAGCTCCCCGACCACCACCTTGATTTTTTTCTGATGTGCGTGGTGGAGATAGGCGCCGGCCGGGCGGCCGAAAAAATGGATGACATCCCCCTTTTGCCCGTCATCCCACCAGCGCAGCCATTCCACTTCCAGGCCGAAGGCGGCGAGGGCGTTTTTGGTCTGTTCGATTTGAATTTGAAAACCGCCGTGAGCGAGGGCAAACGGAAAGGAGTGGTCGAACAAAACTTTCATATGGGTCGCGATGATTTCCGGCCGGGAAAAGGTGCGCAAAGACCGGGGTGAAGACGAGGAATTTTTCTGGCGAATCCACGCCGACGACTTGGGCGCGATGCGGCCGGCCATTTACCGCCGCCGCCATAAACCAAAAGTGTCAGCGATGTCGCGAGTTTAAAGTGTCAGCGATGTCATGACCTCATGCCGCGGGCCGGCATTTTCAAAGATTGAAGCCGCTGCGAAATCCGGGTACTGGAATGAGGGAGAATATGAACAACCTTCGCGCAGCCAATCTTCCCCGCCCGGCGTCACGTCCGGATTTGATCCCCGGCCACCCTCACCCCGCCGCCCGCCCCGCCCGCTAACCGCCACCTGCATGGAATGTTTCATCTTCGTCCTTGTCGGCTGGATTTTCTCCGTCTGCCTCCATGAGTTCGGGCACGCCTTTGTCGCCTTCAAGGGCGGAGATTACACCGTCGAGGAAAAGGGCTACCTGACGATGAACCCGGTCCACTACACGCATCCGGTTTACAGCCTGGTGCTGCCCATGGTGTTTCTGCTCCTCGGCGGCATCGGGCTGCCGGGCGGCGCGGTCTATATCAACGACGCGCTGCTGCGTTCCAACCGCTGGCGCACGGGCGTGGCGCTGGCCGGGCCGGTGATGAATCTTCTTCTGGTGGTGCTGCTCTGCCTGCCGTTCTGGTTGCACTGGCTCGATCCGCAGGTGCATCGCCTGCTGGCGGTGAGCCTGGCGCTGCTCATTCAACTGGAGATCAGCGCGATTCTGTTCAACCTCCTGCCCGTCCCCTCGCTGGACGGCTTCAACGCCATCGCCCCGTGGCTCCCGCTCTCGGTGCGCGAACACGCGCTGCGGCATGCGAGCTACTATGTCTGGGGCTTGTTCATCGCGTTCTGGAACGTGCCGGCTATCGGTGATGTTTTCTGGGGCGTCATCGAGGTCATCACCAACTTGCTGAACATTGATGCAGACCTGATCAAGGCCGGCTGGCAGGAGTTCCGCTTTTGGAAACACCTGTAAGAGCCGGTCTGAAAATTCGTAGCAGCCGAGGTGACGAGGCTCATGCTGCAAAAGCAGCGCGGCGGTTTGCCGAGGAAGTTTGTGCCTCGTTACCTCAGCTGCTACGTTGGATTGGAATTCTCGGACAGGTTCCAAGCCTCGAACCCTCGTCGTTGGTTCTTGCTCTAACTCACTCCTCCTCCCGCCGGACCCCGGCGGAAACCGCCATGAAGAACCGGAGCGCGCGGAGCGGCGGGCTATTCTTTGCGGATGCGATAGAAGGTGCCGGGCTGCGGGGCATCGACCACGCGGGTCGTCGTGGGGCCGCCGGACGCGATGCCCGTGGTCAAGTTGTCCCAGTCCGCGAGGTTTTGCGTGTTCTCGATGGTGTAGGTCGCGCCGGGGACGGAGTTCCAGATGAGGGTCAGTTGCTCGTTGAGCGCGTCGTAGCCCACGGTGGTGATGACGAACTGGGCCGGCGGGCCGACGGTGATGGTGCCGGGGCCGGTGAAGTGGACGTCGTCCACGTTGGCCGCGCCGGAGGCGGTGGAGCCATGGACGCCGGCGGGTTTCACCACGTCGTCGATGGTCAGCGCGCCAATGATCCGGGTGCCGGCGTAGAGCAGGTCAACGGTGGCGGAGGTCGCGGGGGCCGCTCCGGCATAAGTATCCAGTTTGATGACGAGCTTGTTCGTGCCGAGGCTGGCGGGGTTCACAATCTGAAGAGTGCCGCCGCTGACCGTCGTGGTGCCGCGGTAGCTGTTGGTGCCGGAGAGGGCCATGATGCCGTCGCCGGATTTGACCAGGCTGCCGCCGTTGGTGATGGAGCCGGTGAAAAGCACGTTGTTCGCGGACTGTGCGGCCGGGCGGGTGTTCACCACCAGACGGGCACCCGGCACAAGGTCGATCGTGTTCGACACGCCCGCGCTCAGGTTGCCTTGGATTCTCAGTCCGCCTTTGGCGAAGTCGGACCCCATGAGTTCGGAGCGCAGCGGCCCGGTGCCTAACGAATTGACGTTGAAAAGAGTCGCGTTGCAGGTGTCCTGGCTGCCGGGCAGGCCCAGCGTCAACCCGCCGGTGAAGGTGTTGTTGCCTTCCAGGGTGAGGCCCTGGTCGCGGCCGCTGCCAATCACGACCATGCCTCCAGGACCGGACACCTCCTGACTGATCCAAATGTCGGTGGCGCCTCCGAACGCCACATTGAAGGTGACCGGGCCACCACTCAGGATGAAGCTGTTGACATAGGCACCACCAGGGTTGTTCCCCTCAAAGCTGGTGCCCCCCTCATTGCTTTGAATAAAAATCACACCGCCGGCCAGCGTGACTGGTCCCGTGCCAAAACATCCGAGCCGGTTGGGCTTGATCGTGCCGCTTTGAATCGTGGTGCCGCCGTTGTAGCTGCTCGCCCCGGTGAGCAGCAGCGTGCCGGAGGTGGCTTTCGTCAGGCGGCCGTTGCCGGAAATCGCGCCGGTGGTGTTGACCTGGCCGCTGCCGCTGCCGCCCAAGGTCAGGTCCGCCGCGAGGTCCAGGGGGTTTTGGATGATGACGGGGCTGACGCTGTTCTGAATCACCTGCGCGCCGGCGCCGGCGAACTGGAGGCTAGGGCCGGCGAGGGTCACGGCCGGCCCGCCGAAGTAGAGCTGGTTCAATTGGAAGACGGCGCCCAGGTCATCGGTGCTGGTGTAGGCGCCGGGGAAGTTGAAAACCAGGGCGGTCGCGGCCGAAGAGGCCGGCACACCGGGCAGCCAGTTGGCACCGACGGACCAGTTGCCGGCGGTGGTGTTCCAAAGATTGGCCTGCAGTACTTTCACCGCGTAAGTCTTGGTGGTGACGCCATCCTCGGCGGTGACGGTGTATTGGACCGGGCCGGAGAAGTCATGGGTGGTGCCCGAAAGCGGAGCGGCGTTGGCAAACGGTGAAACGGTGAAGGTGGGCGCGAGCGCGGTCACCACCGTGCCGACCGGCACCAACACGGTCACGTTGGTTCCGACGATCGCGGTGGAAGCGCCGGCCAGCGTGAAGGTCACGAGGTCAGCGGCGGAACTGGGCGGAGCATTGGTGGCGGTCACGCGATAGGTCCGGGTCGAGCCATTTTCGGCGGTGACGGTGTAGTGGACCGGGCTGGTGAAATTTTTGGTGCTGCCTGAAACCGGCGAGGCGCTGGCGCAGCCGGACACCGTGAACGTCGGCGCGAGCGAGGCCAGATTGGCCGTGTAAAGCACGGTCCAGGTAATGTTGGTGCCGGTGCTGTCAATCGTGGAGAAGGTGCCCGGAATCGGGAGGCCGAAATTGAAAATGTCCTTGTCCGGGCTGGGCAGGCCACCGCTGGCG
The DNA here is from genome assembly GCA_947502425.1 of Verrucomicrobiales bacterium. Taxonomy (GTDB): domain Bacteria; phylum Verrucomicrobiota; class Verrucomicrobiia; order Limisphaerales; family SIBH01; genus SIBH01. The sequence continues at coordinate 4,213 of CANMZY010000109.1, read as the reverse complement.
TCCACGATCTGAAATCCGTTCAGGGTGATGCCGCTGAAAGTGCCGCCGTCATTGCCGGCCCAGCCCCGGCCCCAGACATAAATTTTCCCGTTGAGGTCGGGTGCGACCCCGCTGAAGACCATGTAGTTGTCCAGCGGCGCCCAGGTTTGAGCGAGCCGGACCGCGGTCGTGTTGGTGAGGAACTGCGCGGTGCCCGTCGCGGCGGCGGCCGTTCCGAGCTGCCACGAACATTTCACGTTCGGGTTTTGGGAGCTGGCCAGATAGAGGTCGTAAACTTTGCAGGTGTTCAGCCCGGAGATGGTGAGCCGGTTGTGCAGCGTGTTGCCGCTGCCAGAATTATAGACCCGGCGAACCCCGCCGTTGAGCATCTTCACATCGGGATGATCAAACCAGGTGTAGGGGCCATCGAAGGAGAACGGGGTGCTGGTGGGGAAGGTGGTGAAGCCCACGGCGGTGGCATTCCCGGCGCTGTCCAGGATGTTGGTGCCGCGAAAGGCGCTGTCGGGCGTGGGATTGCCGCTGGCAATCGAGGCCCGGAGATAGTCGTTCCAGGTGGTCCCGGTGTAGGAGGCCGGGGCCTGCTGGAAAGAGCCGTTGCCGCTATCGTGATTGAAGGACTTTCCATGCATGGCGTCGCCCGCGTCGTTGCCGAAGTTGACATTGATGGTCGTGGCCGCCGGGGCGGGAATGGCTAAGGCGATCAAAACGATCGCCGCCAGGAATTCTCGAAGCGTGCTCATTGGTGTTTTCATGGCGGTTGGTTGACGGCGGCGGTCAGTGGTTTTTTCCGGTCCCTGCTTGGGGCCGGGTGGATTGCAGCTACGACGAACTCATGCTGGCGATTGTTCGCCGGGGTCAACGGTCGTCAAGCATAGTTTTCCGATTTTCTGAATCTCGAATTGACCTAGGTCAAAAACTCACTGGTCGGAACGATGCCGTGGAGGGATGGCGGCTCCTTCCCGGTCGAACACCCGAACGTCGGTCCACACCAACTTCAGCGGCTTCGTTCGGCGGAAAGCAAATGCTCGCCACTGCGCGGCGTCCTTGTTAAAAAATCCACATTCGATGAGAGCGATGATCAACAGCCGTCTGAGGGAAGCGTTGCAGGGTCTGGGCGGGTTCGGGCTGCTGGCGCGGGAGGTCTTCGCCTCGCTCCTCTCGCGCAAGCCGGACCGCCGCGAGCTGGTCTATCAGTTTTTTTACCTTGGCCTGAAATCGCAGGCGGTCGTGCTCATCACCGGTGCGTTCACTGGGATGGTGCTGTGCGCGCAGACTTATTTCCAGTTTCACAAGGTGCGGATGGAGACGGCCACGCTGGCGGTGGTGGCCGTCTCGATGTTGAGCGAGCTGGGGCCGGTCCTGACCGCGCTGATGGTGGCCGGGCGGGTCGGCGCGTCGCTGGCGGCGGAGCTGGGGACGATGCGCGTGACGGAACAGATCGACGCCTTGCGCACCCTGGCCACGCATCCGGTGGATTATCTGGTGGTGCCCCGGTTCGTGGCGACGACGCTGGCGCTGCCGCTGCTGACGGCCGCATCCATCGTGGTGGGGATCGGCGCGGCCTTCGGGTTGGCGGTGTTCTATCTAGACATTGACCCGACCTACGTCTGGCACCGAATGCTGCTCTACACGAACACGGGCCACGTCCTGACGGGATTGATCAAGGCCTTTATCTACGGGGCGATCATCGCGCTGATCAGTTGCTACAAGGGGATGACCTGCGGCGAGGGCGCCGAGGGCGTGGGCCGGGCGACGACGGAGGCGGTGGTCTATTCGTCGATCACGATTCTGATCAGCAACTTTTTCCTCACGCTCTTTCTGGACCGCGTGCTGGCCCCGTGATGATCGAGGCGCGCGACATCCGGAAAAGTTTCGGCCCGCAGACGGTGCTGGACGGGGTGACCTTTCGCATTGAAAAGGGCGAGTCGGTGGTCATCATCGGCCGGAGCGGCGGCGGCAAAAGCATTTTGCTGAAGCATCTCATCGGGCTGATCCGGCCGGACGCGGGCGAGGTGCTGATCGGGGGCGAACCCATCTCGCAGATGAACGAGCGGGAACTGCTGCGGGTCCGTCACAAGTTCGGGATGCTCTTCCAGGGCGCGGCGCTGTTTGATTCTTTGTCGGTGGCGGAGAACGTCGGCTTCGCGCTGCGCCGCGAGCGCAAGTGGACCGGGGCGGAGATCGCGCACAAGGTGGCGGAAGCGCTGGAGATGGTGGATCTGCCGGGGTGCGAGTTGAAGAAGCCCTCGGAGCTTTCCGGCGGGATGCGCAAGCGGGTCGGGCTGGCACGGGCGATTATTTACCAGCCGGAGATCGTGCTCTATGATGAGCCGACCACGGGGCTGGATCCGATCGTGGCGGACAGCATCGACCAGTTGATCCTGCGGGTGTGCGGACGGATGCAGGTGACGAGCCTGGTGGTGACGCACGACATGCGGAGCACGCGGCGGGTGGGGCGGCGGATCATGCTGCTGCATGAGGGCCGCATTTACGTGACGGGGACGCCGGATCAAATTTTTAATTCCACGGACCCGGTGGTGAGCCGGTTTGTGAACGGGATTTCGGACCTGAAAGAAAATGTGGTTGAACCGCAGAAGTTATGAGTGAGTCGCGTTTGCAAGGCAAAGTCGGGCTGTTTCTGGTTCTCGGCATCGTGCTGATCGGCGTGCTGCTGCTGAATTTCAGCAAGGGCGCAAGCATCTTCACGCCCACCTACCAGATCCGGCTCAAGGCGGCCAACGTCGGCGGCCTCAAGGCGCGCTCGGCCGTCTTCGTCTCCGGCGTCGAGGTCGGCAATGTCATGACCATGGAGCTGGACAAGGACGGCAAGACCGTGCTGCTCCAGTTGAAAATCCAGAAGCGCTACCCGCTGCACCGCGACGCGACCTTCGTCATCGAGCAGATCGGCGTGCTCGGCGACCAGTTCGTGGCGATTTATCCGGGAGACAATTCCGGGCCGCTCCTGAAAGACGGCGAGGAGGTGCAGGCGCGCCCGGCCTTCAACCTCCAGGAGGTCGCCCGCTCGGCCAGCGAACTCATCAAGCGCTACGACAAGGTGGGCGAGGCCGCCAGCGAGGCCATCACCCGCCTCAACAGCCAGGTGCTCGATGCTAAAACCCTCTCCAATTTCTCCTCCGCCATCGGCAACTTCCGCCTGATGTCCGAGCGCGCTGTCGGGGTTATGGACAATGTTGGGGGAATTGTGGCCACCAACACGATCCCGCTGGCCACCACCCTGAGCAACCTGGTCCGCTTCTCCGCGCGCCTCCAGACCGTGGCCGCCGACCTGGATGACACCATTCTGACCAACCGGGCCGGGATCAACGCCTCCGTCCAGAACTTGCAGGTCGCGACCGCCAGCCTGAAAAAAATCGCCGATGACCTCCAGTCCGGCAAGGGGTTGGCCGGCGGTCTGCTCAAAGATGAACAGATGAAAGCGGACGTCAGTGTGACCTTCAGCAATCTCGCGGTGGTGTCGAGCAACCTCGCCAAGTACGGCCTCCTCTACAAGCCGAAGCCCCCCGCCAAGCCCGCCACCGAATCCCGCGGCAAAATTTTCTAAACGCCCATGACCCTCTGGATCGTCCGCATCTTTTTCCTCGGCCTGTCCGTCCTTGGCGGCTACGCCGTTAGCCAAGCGCATCCCGGCCTGATCGGCAACGGGGGACAGGGCATGATCATCGGCTTCGGCCTGGGCGGCCTGCTCATTGCCATTGACGAGATGCTGAAGGGCTTCTCGCTGCGCGCCTTTTCCGCGATGACCTTCGGCCTGATACTCGGCTCGATCATGGCCTGGCTGATCGACACCTCGCAGCTCTTCGACTATGCCACCGACAACACCCGCTGGATCATCCGCCTCACCCTCTTCATTGCCTTCGGCTACATCGGCATCATCCTGGCGATGCGCAGCAACAAGGATTATTTCTCGCTCATCATCCCCTACGTCCGCTTCACCTCGGAAAGCAGGCCGGACAACTCCCTCGTGCTCGACACCAGCGCCATCATCGACGGACGGGTGGTCGATTTCAACGAGTTGAATCTTCTGGAAGGACTGATCGTCGTGCCACGCTTCGTCCTCAAGGAGCTGCAGGCCATTGCGGATTCGCCCGACCCCACCCGCCCCGCCCGCGGCCGGCGCGGTCTCGAAATGTTGAACCGCATCCAGCGCAACACCCGCAACACCGTGAAAATTCATGAGAACGATTTTCCCGAC
>CANMZY010000108.1:0-9404 GCA_947502425.1 Verrucomicrobiales bacterium | reverse complement strand
GGTGGCGCTGGTCACACGTTCGGAGAAGAACACCTGGACTTGACCAAGACCGAGCGCCTGCGCCAGCACCAGCGTGGGCGGGTTCGTGTCAACATTGACGGTCAAGGTCGCGACGGCACTGGTCGCGCTGTAATTGAGGTTGCTGGCCACATTGGCGGCCACTACTTTGAACTGAGCACCGTTGTCGCCCACCACAGCGGAGGCGATCGAGTAGCTGGCGTTGGTCGCATTGGCGATGGGGTTGATGCCGCGAAACCACTGGTAGGTGACGGGCAGGTGGCCGCTGGTTCCAACGGTGAAGGTGGCAGGCTGGGCCTCATTCACCGTAAGGTTTTGCGGCTGTGTGACGATGGCCACCGGGAGTTCCGCCGTGAAGCCGCTGACGGCGGCGGAAAAATTGTCGATCTGATTGGCGGTGTCCGGACTGGGGGAGCCGTTGTCGTCGGTGAACAAAAGGTAGAGAGGACTGCCGACATTCCACGGCGCGGCCAGGGTCACGTTGGCACTGAACTGGCCGGCGGCGGTGGCGTTCAAGCCGGCGACATTGGACCAACTGTTGGCCAGGCCCGTCAGGCTGTAATAGACGCGGACTCCATCCACCTGCTCGGCGAGGATGGCGGCCTGGAGGAGGTTGAAATTGATACTGACGCTGCTGGCATTGCCGCCGGCGTTGTTCATCAGCGTGGCCATGATGACGTGCATTTTCACACCGGTGGGCCTGAGTTGTAGGTTTTTATCCGTGTCATTAAAGACGGAAGTGGCGGTGGCACCGGGTGGGGCTCCGGCGGCGGAAGGAAGTTGGGTGTTGATGCTGGCGGCGGTCAGTGCGGCCACCGCCAGATCGAAGGAGGTGGCATCGGTGACATCCCCGGAGCCGCCGCCGATGTTGGCCGTGGCGAAATCCGCGGCGGCAGGCTGGACGCTGAAATCATTGGTGAAACCACTAATGCCGACGGAGGCCGCCTGTGCGCCGAGCACCGCCAGCAGCAGCGCGGGACAGATCAGACGCAGAAGTGATTTGGAGAACAGGTTGATAGACATAACTTTTTTATATTTCTTCGTTCGCCCGAGACAGGCCGGCCCGGCCTCTCTGGCCTGGCCGCACCGGACGTGGATAAACTACGGTCCGAAGTGAGGCCGACGCCAGCATTGGCTGTTCAGGTGATTGGGAAGAGCATACAGAATGTGAAACGAAAGACAATGACGCTTTTCGGTTTTCGGTTAATTTCTGGCGACTAAAATTAGCCCGCATCGCTTCTTCCGCCTTTCCTTTGCCGGGGAACTTCCCCACCCTTTCGCCGCACTGGAATCACATGATCTTGCTTTTGGACATCGGCAACACGCACACACACCTCGGCCTCGCCGGGCTGGATCGCGTGCGCCGGCAGCAGAACATCCGCACGGCCGCCTGGGCTGACGGCACAGCGGCGAAACAGATTGCGGCCTTCACCGGTCGCGCCGCCGTCGAGGCGGTGGCACTGGCCAGTGTGGTGCCCCGCGTCACTCCGCTGGTTCGTCGCGTCATCGAAAAGCACTGGCCACTGCCCTGCCTGGAACTGAATTCCAAAACCGTTCGCGGTATCGGTGTCGATTATCCGCAGCCCGGCACCATCGGAGCTGACCGTCTCGCCAATGCCGTCGCGGTCCGCCACCACTACGGCGCGCCGGCGGTCGTCGTCGATTTCGGAACCGCCGTCACTTTCGATGTGGTGAACCGTTCGGGAAATTACGCCGGCGGCATCATCGCTCCCGGCCTGGCGGCCATGACCGATTATCTTCACGAAAAAACCGCCCTGCTCCCGCACATCAAAATCCGCGAGGTAAAACAAATCATCGGCAAGAACACCGAGCAGGCCATGCTCATTGGCGCGGTGCATGGCTATCGCGGACTGGTGCGCGAACTGATCGCCCAGTTGAAACGCGAACTGCGCGCCCGCCGCCTTCCGGTCGTGGCCACCGGCGGCTACGCTGCGCTCATGGCCGCGAAGCTGCCGGAGATCACGGCGGTCGAGCCGCTGCTCACTTTGGAAGGACTGCGCCTCGTCGTCGTGGCAAACCAACTTGCAACTTGAAACGCGAATCCTGAAACTCGCCGGAATGAATCGCATCGAACAGCGCTTTGCCGGCCTGCAGCGCAACGGACAAAAGGGGTTGGTCGTTTACATCGGCGCGGGCGATCCGAACCTGGAAGCCACGCGCCGGCTCGCGCTCGCGTTTGACCAGGCGGGCGTGGACATTTTGGAGCTGGGCGTTCCTTTCAGCGATCCGCTCGCCGACGGTCTCGTGAACCAGCTCGCCGCCCAGCGCGGTCTCGAATCCGGCACCACGCCTCCGAAAGTTCTGGCCACGGTTGCCGCGATCCGCCGCGAGTCCGAGGTGCCCGTCGTGCTCTACGTTTATTTTAACATCCTCCACTGCCACGGCCTGAAACAATTCATTGATGACGCCGCGCGCGCCGGGGTGGACGGACTGCTGGTGCTCGATCTGCCCCCGGAAGAGTCGGAGAACTACGAGGCGCTGATGAAAGCCGCCGGCCTCTGCCACATCTACCTCATCGCGCCGACCACGCCGGAGGATCGCATGGAACTCATCGCCCGCCGCGCTAGCGGTTTCATTTATTACGTCTCGCGCGAAGGGGTCACCGGGATGCAGACGAAGGTTTCCGACACCATCGCCGCGATGACCTCGAAAATCCGCGCACACACCACGCTGCCCATCGCCGTCGGTTTCGGCATCTCGAACGCGGAACAGGCGCGCGCCGTCGCGCAAAACGCCGAGGCCATTGTCGTCGGCAGCGCGATCGTGAATCAGATTGCGCAACGTGTGAAAGACTCCGACCTCGTGCCGCGCGTCGCGGAGTTTGTGAAGACGCTGGCGGACGCCGTGAAGAAATGACGGGAATCTATCGAAGGCAGAATGCTAATTTTGTTTTGCCGCTCAAAACTATGAAAGCCAAGTCAGCCAACACCAACGACCGTTACGTCATCATCATGGCCGGGGGCAAGGGCGAACGCTTCTGGCCCGTCAGCCGCGAGAAAACGCCCAAGCAGCTCATCACCCTGCTCGGCGAGAAATCTTTTCTCCAGCAGGCCGTTGAGCGCGTGCTGCCGCTGGTGCCGCTGAAAAATATTCTGATCATCACCAACGCCGTGCAGGCTCCGCTGGTCTGCCAGCAACTGCCCAAGCTGCCCAAGGAAAACGTCATCGCCGAACCGTGCGGACGCGACACCTGCGCTGCCGTTACGCTCGGCGCGGCCATTGTCGGTGCGCGTTCCACCACGGCGGTCATGGCGGTGCTGCCCGCCGACCATGTCATTCCCGAGGTGAAAAAATTTCAGCAGGTGCTCAACGACGCCTTTGATCTCGCCGGTCGCGGCCAGGTGATTGTCACCATTGGCATCAAGCCGACCGAACCGGCGACGGGCTACGGCTACATCCGCACCGGCAACGTCCTGCCGCCGCCGCATGACGTGAAGCCCTATAAGACCACGTTTTTCAAGGTCGAGCAGTTTGTCGAGAAGCCGTATTACGGCAAGGCCGTGGAGTATTTGAACAGCGGCCATTATCGCTGGAACGCGGGCATGTTCGTCTGGTCCTTCGTCACCATCACCGAGGGGCTGCAAAAACATCAGCCCGAAATGGAGGCCGCGTGCCATCGCTGGTTCGAGGCGGCGGCCAAGGGCAAACTGGAAAAAGTCCTCGCCAAGGAATATCCCGACGTCAAAAAAATCTCCATCGACTTCGCGCTGATGGAAAAGGTGCAAAACGTCGTCTGCGCGGACGGCGCGTTCGAGTGGGACGACCTGGGTGCCTGGAACGCGCTCTCCCGCCACTTGAAATCCGACGCCGAGGGCAACTGCGCCCTCGCCGATTTCATCCACGTCGATGCCGCGCGGAACCTCATCTACGACGCGCGCACCAAGAATCGCACGCCCATCGCGGTCGTCGGCCTGTGCGATTGCATTCTCGTGCAGACGGACGACGCGGTGCTGCTCGCGCACAAAAGCCAGGCGCAAAAAGTGAAGGAGCTGGTCAAGAAACTGTCCGAGGATGCGCGGCTGAAGAAGCTGGTGTAGCTGGCCCGTGGGCGTGCGTTCGTGATGGAGACTCGTGCAATCGAGTGAGGGAGCGCGGGCTTTAGCCCGCTTCCACGTCAATTGAGGCCCAGCGCGGAAAGTGCCAGGCCTGTTTCCGCTTCGTTCGTTGAAGCGCCTAAAGCCCGCGCTCGTTCCCCCGAACGCCGTCGCGAAATCATTCCCGCAATGTCGCATGCAACTGCGCCTTCAGGGCCTCCACGATTTTCGTGTGGGCGGTGTTCACCTCGGCGTCGGTCAGCGTCTTGTCGGCGGCGCGATAGGTGAACGCGTAGGCCAGGCTCTTCTGCCCGTCCGGCACGTTCTTCCCGCGAAACACGTCGAATAATTCCACCGTCTCCAGATTTTGCGGCTTCGTCTGCCGCACCACATTGAGCACCGCGTCGTGCGTCGTGACTTCGGGCACGAGCATTGCCACGTCGCGGCGGATGGCCGGGTAGGCCGGCAGCGGCTTGAAGGATTTGGCGGCGGTGCGGCGCGCGAGGAGCAGATCAAGATTTAACTCCGCGAGCAGCACGGCATCGCGCAGATCGTGGCGCTTCGCCAGCGCGGGCAGCAACTGGCCGAGTTCGCCTAGTGTCAGCTTGCCGCCGAGTTGCACGGCGGCGGATTCGAGAAGCAGCGCGGTGCTTTCGGCGCGGCGCGAATAGCTGATCGCCCGCAGGCCGAAGTGTTCGAGAAATTCCTCGACGATGCCCTTGAGATCGGAGGTGTCCATTTTCGCGTCGCGGTCTTCGCCGCTCCAGAACGCGTCGTGCCGCGCGCCGGTCAGCGCGATGGCCACGCGGCGTTCCTCGCGCACCTGGCCGTTGACCTGCGTGAAGACGCGACCCGTTTCGAACAACGCTACGTCGCCGTTTTTGCGGTTGAGATTGTGGTGAAGCGCGTCGAGCAGACCGGGCAGCAGCGAGGGCCGCAGCACGTCCATGTCGGAACTCAGCGGATTAGCGAGCATCACAGATTCCGCACTCGACACTCCGCATGCCGCGCTCGAAATAAGCGTCTGCCCATGCGCCTCGTTCAGGCCGAGACCGCAGAGAATCTGCCGCGCCTCCGCGAGTTGGTCATGCACGGCGTCGTGGGGATGCGCGCCCAGCGCGCCACGCGGTGGCGTGGACGGAATATTGTTCACGCCGAACAGCCGCGCGACCTCCTCGATCAAGTCCACCTCACGCTTCAAGTCCACACGGAACGTCGGGACGGAGAAAAACGCGGAGTGCGGAGTGCGGAGTGCGGAGTGGTCGGAAAATTCCGCGAGGCCGAGGCTGGTCAGAAACTTCACCTGTTGCTCGGCGGGAATTTCAATGCCGAGCAGGGCGGTGGTCTTGGCAAAATGCAGTTCAATCTGCTTCGCCTCCTTCTCTTTCGGCTGCACGTCCACAACGCCCTCGGCCAACTGGCCGCCGGCGGTTTCCAAAATCAATTGCGCCGCGCGCTGGCTGGCCCAGTCGCAAACGCCCACGTCGCCGCCGCGTTCGAAGCGGTGGCTGGCGTCGGTGCGAAGTTCGAGTTTCTTCGCCGTGGCGCGGATGTTCTGCGGTTTGAAGTAGGCGCTCTCGATGAGCACATCCGCGGTGGTTTCGCTGATCTCGGAATTTTTTCCGCCCATCACGCCCGCCAGCGCGATGGCTTTGTGTTCGTCCGCAATGAGCAGCATTTCTTCGGTGAGCGTGCGCTCGTTCCCGTCCAGCGTGGTGAATTTTTCCCCGGCCTGCGCGCGGCGCACGACGATGGTCGGCTGGCCTCCGGCAGCTTTGGCGACGAGATGATAATCGAACGCGTGCAGCGGTTGGCCGCTTTCGAGCATCACGAAATTCGTCACGTCTACGACGTTGTTGATGCTGCGCACGCCGACTTTTTCGAGCGTCTGCTTCAACCACGCCGGGCTGGGGCCGACCTGCACGCCCTTGATGACGCGCGCGGTGTAGCGCGGACACAAATCCGTGTCTTCCAGGCGCACCGCGACGAGGTCGTTGATGTGGTGCGTGGCGCGTGGTGCGTCAGGCAACGGCGGAAGTTTGAGCGCGTTGCCAGTCACCGCCGCGATTTCGCGGGCGATGCCGATGACGCTGTTCCAATCCGGGCGGTTCGGCGTGATCTCCAGATCATAAACAACATCGCCTGCGGCGCGTCCGAGATGTTTGGCGAACGGCTGGCCGACCTTCGCGTCCTCCGGCAAAAGCAGCAGTCCATCGACCTGGTCGGGCAGGCCAAGTTCCTGTGGCGAGCACATCATGCCGTGCGATTCCACGCCGCGAATTTTTCCGACCTTGATGGTGAACGGCGTCGTCTCGCCCGGTTTCAAAGGCAGCGCTGCGCCGGGCAGGATCAGCGGCACCTTGTCGCCGGCCTTGAAATTCTGCGCGCCGCAGACGATCTGCCGTTCGCCCGTGCCGTCGTTGACGCGGCAGAGCGAGAGCTTGTCGGCGTTCGGATGCTTGTCGCGCGTGATGACCTGCGCGACGATGATGCCGTCGAATTCGCCGGTGACCTTCTGCACGCCCTCGACTTCGAGGCCGAGCATGGTGAGCCGCTCGGTCAATTCCTCGGGCGACCAGTTGAAATCAACGTATTGTTTGAGCCAGTTCAGGGTGACTTTCATTCGAATATGGTTTGGTTGCTCGTCAGTGTCGGGAAAAGCCTTGGACTGGATGCTCTCTATTAAAACTGTTTCAAAAACCGCACGTCATTTTCGTAGAAGAGCCGGATGTCGCTGATGCCGTAACGAATCATCGCGATGCGTTCGATGCCGAAGCCGAAGGCCCAGCCGCTCCAGACTTCCGGATCGTAGCCGACGGTCTCGAAAACCTGCGGATGCACCATCCCGCAGCCGGCGATTTCCAGCCAGTCCTTGCCCATCTTCTTGACGAGCGTGCTGCTGAAATCGATTTCAAAGCTCGGCTCGGTGTAGCTGAAGTAGTGCGGGCGGAAGCGCACTTTCACGTCGCTGCCGAGGAGTTCCTTGAAGACGAATTCCACCGTGCCCTTGAGGTCGCCGACGGTCACGCCCTTGTCCACATACAGCCCCTCGATCTGATGGAAGGTCGGGTTGTGTGTGGCGTCGGCGTTGTCGCGGCGATAGACCCGGCCCGGCACGATGATGCGGATGGGCGGCGGCTGTTTTTCCATCACGCGGATTTGGACGGAGCTGGTGTGGGTGCGGAGGAGAAACGGTTTCGCGAATTTGGATCCGCCCTCACCCCGCCCCGCTCCCCCCGGAGCGGGAGAAGCGCCCGCCGCCGCGCCGATGTAGAACGTGTCCTGCGAATCGCGGGCGGGATGGTCAGCGGGGGTGTTCAATGCATCAAAGCAGTGATACTCGTCTTCGATCTCCGGGCCGTCCGCGACGGCGAAGCCGAGCTTGCGGAAACAACGGACGATGTCCTCGGTGACTTGGGTGAGCGGATGCAGTTTGCCCAGCGCGCGCCGGCGGCCGGGCAACGTAAAATCGGTCGGCTCTTTCGGCAACGCGGCTTTGAGTTCGAGTTTGCTGCGGCGCTCGGCGAGCGCGGCTTCGAGTTCGACCTTGGCCGCGTTGATGAGTTTGCCGGCGGCGGGCTTTTCCTCCTTCGCCAGCCTGCCGAGCTGTTTCATCAGCGCGGTGAACCGGCCTTGCGCGCCGAGCCACGCGCCCTTGGTTTGTTCGAGCGCGGCGAGGTCGGGCGCGGCCTTGAGTTCGGCGAGCGCGGTTTGTTTCAGCGGTTCAATGTCGTCGAGGAGTCCAAGCATAAAATTTTGAAAAGGTTAGCCGCCAGAGAACGCAAAGGACACGAAGAAAATTTGCAAAACATCCAACACCGAACATTCAACGCCCCACATCCAAGGAATGGGCCTCCACTCGAAGTTGAAGATTCGAGGTTGGACGTTGGATGTTTCCAACAAAAAACGGGCGGCCTTTTCAGGTCGCCCGTGATAGGAAACTGTTTTGCGAATCAGGCCTTGGCCGCGGCCTTGGTCTTCAACGCGTCCTGGGCGAGCTTGACCAGTTCGCTGAACGCGCCGCTTTCCGTGGCGGCGATGTCCGCGAGAGCCTTCCGATCCAGCGGGCATTGGGCGGCTTTCAGGCCCTCCATGAAACGGCTGTAGGTCATGCCGGCGGCGCGGGCGGCGGCGTTGATGCGGATTTGCCAGAGAGCGCGGTAATTGCGCTTCTTGGTCTTGCGGTCGCGGAAGGCGTATTGGCGGCCGTGGTCGAGCGCGTCGGCGGCGTAGCGGTAAAGTTTGGAACGGCGCAGGCGGAAGCCCTTGGCGGCTTTGATCGTCCGGATGCGGCGTTTGCGGGAGGCGGGTGCGTTGGTGACTCTCATGGGAGGTAAGGGTTAAATCGTGCGGCGAAAATTGTCGGTCAGTGGCTGAACGGCAGGTTTTGCGTGATGCGGTAGGTGTCGGTCTTATCAACCATCTTCGAGGTGCCGAGACTGCGGCGGCGTTTGGGTGATTTGCCCGCGAGCAAATGCCGGCGTCCGGCGCGTGATCTCATCACTTTGCCGGTTCCGGTGATCTTGAAACGTTTGGCCACGGCTTTCCGGGTCTTGATGCCTTTTGGTCGTCGCATAAATTTGTTCAGTCTTTCAAAAAGAGCGCGCAATATAGGAACCGCTCCACCGTGAAGCAAGGGCTATTTTGAAAAATGTGGTACTCTGAGCGGCTTCCCGCTTTGGCCTGGTTTCGTCCCGGCCGCGCCGGAGGTTTATCGGCTTGTGCTTTCAACGGTTCCGGCTTCAATGCCCGCCAGCCGAACGCACCGTCTTTCCATGAAAAACTGTTTATTGAACACCATCCGGCTCGCGCGGGATCGCTCGCGGCCATGACCACCCTCCTCCTCGCCACGCGCAACCGCCACAAGACCGGTGAAATCCAGGCCATCCTTGGCCCGTCCCTCCGTTGCCTCACCCTTGATGATTATCCCGGCGCGCCGCCGGTGGTGGAGGACGCGGACTCTTTTGCCGGCAATGCGGCGAAAAAGGCGGGCGAGCTGGCCCGCTGGCTGGTGGATGAAAAACGCGGAATGCGGAATGCGGAATGCGGAATCAACTTCGTGCTGGCGGATGATTCAGGGCTGGAAGTGGACGCGCTGGGCGGAGCACCCGGAGTTCACTCGGCGCGTTTTGCCGCGCTCGACACCGGCGCGGCCGGCAACTCCACCGACGCCGCGAACAACACCAAACTTTTGCGGTTGCTGGAAACGGTTCCGCTCGAAAAGCGCACTGCCCGGTTCCGCTGCGTGCTCGCGCTGGTGCGTATCGATCCGACAGGCGTCATCGGTGCTCCGCAATTCTTCGACGGCGCGTGCGCGGGCCGCCTCCAGTT
>CANMZY010000107.1:0-9438 GCA_947502425.1 Verrucomicrobiales bacterium | reverse complement strand
GGTTCGCTGGAGATCGCCGAGCTGATTCGGTCCAAAATCGAGCGCACGTTTTCGTCCCCCGCAACGGCGTTCTCGCAGATGGAACTGCCCGCCGGACTTTTCTCCGGCAGGAACAGCGTTTCGAGCCCATTCGGCGGGATGGAACGAAAAAAATCTTTCTGGTTCAACGTCAATGCCGAGCTGATCATTTACGGCGCGACCGAGCCGGACGCAGCCGTGAGCATCGGCGGGCGACGGATCAGGCTGCGGCCGGACGGCACGTTCAGTTTCCGCTTCGCGCTGCCGGACGGAAATTACGAGCTACCGGCGGTGGCGGTCTCGGCGGACGGGGACGACACCCGGAGCGCGGAGTTGAAGTTCAGCCGGGCCAGTCATTATGGTGGCGAGGTTGGCATCCATCCGCAGGACTCGCAGTTGCACACGCCGTCCGCCGCGCATTTGACCTGAGCGGCGGTTTTGGGTAAGGCTTTTCCCCGTCATGAACTCCACACAGTTTACGCGGATGCTGGCGCGGCTCGTCGTCGTGGTGTTGGTGGTGACGAGCCTCATCCAGTTGGCGGATTTTTTGGTCGGACAGATTTTTGGGGTTTTCTTCAGCGGCAGGTTCAATTTTGGGGGAGTTATTTTCGGTGTCTTGCGCTGCGCCCTGCCGGTCGCGGTGGCCGCCGTCATCCATGTCCTGGGCGAAACCATCGCGCGCTTTCTGGGCGATGAACCGCGCGGCGGCAAAGCTCCGCCCCCTCCGGTCACGGCCGAGGCCGGCCCGCCGCCGGCCGTCTGGACGGAAGCGCGCAGCGGCCCCGTCCACACCCACGCCAGCACGCATTGGGCGCGGCTGGTGCTGCACACGTCCGGGGCGGCAGTGGATTCGCGGGAACTGAAATGGGGCGTGACCACCGTCGGCCGCGGCCCGGACAACGGGGTCGTCATCGATCATCCCTCCATCTCCAGCTGTCACTGCGAATTCGAGCTGGCGGCTGATTCCCTCATCGTGCGCGACCGCGGATCGACCAACGGCACCTACGTCAATGGCGCCCGCATCACCGAGGCGCGGCTGGAGCCGGGACAGAAAATCCGCCTGGGCGACGTGCCGATGCAGGCGGAATGGTCGCGCGACAAGGTGGCCGCACCCGTGATCAGCGCGCCCAAACAGCGGGCGTCCGTGAACCTGGGTGCCGGCGTGTGGAGCTGCTTCAACCACGAGCAGGTCCCGTCCACCTGGTATTGCGCGGCGTGCGCGAAGTATTTGTGCAACGTCTGCATCCGCGATGTCCGCCGGGCCGGCCAGCCGCCCAACTGGCGTTGCGCCGAGTGCAGCGGCCCGTTGCAGCCCATCACTTGGCCGCCACCACCGGCGGCCAAAGCGTAGGCCGGGAGCCGGGACGGAAAATTTATTAATCACCAAACATGACGACATCACCACGCGGGAGCGAAATCGAACAAACGAACGGGGAACAGGATCGCCTCCCGCAACGCAATCCTTCGCCTGCCAGCCGGCTGCGGTTGGGTTTGGCGTTGTTGCTCGCTGTCTGGGTCACGGGTTGTGCTTCCGTGCGCACCGCGGACCTGCCGTTCAAGGTCCAGCCCGTTTCCGGTGAACAGGCCACGGAATACAAGCTGGCCCCCTTTTACAAGAAGGCCACGCTGGTGCAGAACATCCTCATCGCCACCTCCGACCAGGTTTCTGACTACGCCCATCTCGAAGCGGCCTACCAGTTCGACCAGGTGATGAACAATCTCAAGCCGGACATCGCCCAGCGCATTCGCGACAAAAAAGTGTTGTGCATTCTTGTCGGCCACGCCGAGATGGTTTCTGATCTGCCCCAGTTTCCCTCGGACAAAAAGGGCAAGGAGCTGGACTTCTACAACTGGCGCAACCGCGGCTTTCTCACCACCAAGGAAGGCCGGCCCACCGTGCTGTTTTCCGAGGAGGACGTGCTCGAGTACGAAGGCGGCATGCAGCTCGAAAGCATTTTAATCCACGAGTTCGGCCATGTCATCGACGGCGCGGGCTTCGATAAGGCGCTGCGGGACCGCCTCAATGACGCCTTCAAGCACGCGAAGGAAAAAGGAATTTATCAGGACGGTCATGCGGCCCAGAAATTCCGCCGCGTCAAGAGCGAGACGCCCGTCCTCCTGCTCGATGAACTCGCGAAATCATTCCCGGCCCAGCCCCGCGACTTTCTGGGAAAATGCCTGGATGGAGGAGACATTCTCGTCAACGGCAAGCCTGCCTCGTCGAAGGTCAAAGTCACCAAGGACGACAAGGTGCTCATCGTCTTCGGCGGGCCGAAGCAGTGTTACGCCGCCGGCAATCGCGGCGAGTACTGGGCGGAAGGCGTCCAGAACTGGTACGACACCAACCGGACGATGGATCACGATCACAATCACATTCACACCCGCGCCCAGTTCAAGACCTACGACCCCGAACTGGCCAGGCTCTGCGCGGACGTGCTGGGTGATTCCAAATGGCGTTTCGTGTCGCCGCGCCTCCGCGCCGGCCGAGGCCACCTCGTGGGCTTCAACCCGGCCACCTCGCCCCAGGTCGCCAGGCTCGATCACATCGACAACGCCGCGCAGGATTATTACGACACCTATTGGAAAGATTACTGGAAGCGGCTGCATGAAAAATACGCGGACAAGGCCGCCTCCAAAAATTAACATGACCCCGCGCGCCGCCCATCTGCCCCGTCCCGCCGGTTCGGATCAACCCCTCGCACTATGAACTCCACCCAATTTGCCCGAATCCTCGTCCGGCTCCTCGCCGTCGTGCTGGTCGTGATGAGCGCCGTCCGCGTGGTCGAATTTCTCTTCGGGCTGATCTCCGCCGGCGGCCGCATCAATTTCTGGGAATTCGTTTCCGGCGCGCTGCACACCGTCATCCCGGCGGGCGTCGCGGCGCTGGTCATCGTCCTGGGCGAAACCATCACCGGTTATCTGAACAAGGGAAACAAGCCGTGAGCTTTTCCGCCGGGCGCGCGGCTGCTCCCTGATTGAACGCATCCATGCAAGGCCACCTCTCCATCGTCCTGCACGCGCACCTGCCGTTCGTCCGCCACCCGGAACATGAAAAGTTTCTGGAGGAAAACTGGCTCTTCGAGGCGATCACCGAAACCTACCTGCCGCTCCTCCAGATGCTCGACGGCTGGCGGCGGGACGGCGTGCGCGCCAGCCTGACCTTCTCCATGTCGCCCACGCTCTGCGCGATGCTGCGCGACCCTCTGCTCCAAGCGCGTTACCAGTGGCACCTCGACAGCCTGATCGACCTCGCGGAAAAAGAAATTCACCGCACGCATTGGGACAGGGAGTTTCGCGAACTGGCCTGGATGTACCATCACCGCTTCACCACCCTCCGCGACTCCTATCATGCCGGCGGGGGCGACGTGGTCGGGATGTTCCGGAAATTTCAGGAGCTGGGCCTGATCGAAATCATCACCTGCGCCGCCACCCACGCCCTGCTGCCGATGCTCGCGAACCATCCACCGTCGCTCCGCGCGCAAATCCTCGTCGCGCGCGACCACTACCGCGAATGTTTCGGACGCGATCCGCGCGGCATCTGGCTCCCGGAATGTGCTTACGCCGAGGGCGTCGAAAAAGTTTTGCAGGAGGCGAACATCCGCTGGTTCATCACCGACACCCACGGCGTGCTCCACGCCACGCCGCGCCCGCGCTACGGCGTGTTCGCCCCAATTTTTACGCCCAACGGCATTGCGGTCTTCGGGCGCGACCTCGATTCCGCCAAGCAGGTCTGGAGCAAGCACGAGGGTTATCCCGGCGATCCGCGCTACCGCGACTTTTACCGCGACATCGGTTTCGACCTCGACTTCGACTACGTGAAGCCGCATCTGCCGGCGGAGAAAATCCGCACCTTCACCGGCATCAAGTATCACGCCATCACCGGCGGCACCGGCGAGAAGCGCGTTTACCAGCGCATCGAAGCGTTGCGCGCGGCGGCCGAGCACGCGGGACATTTTCTCACCGCGCGGATGAACCAGATTTCGCACCTCGCGCACATCATGGACCGCCCGCCGCTCATCCTCGCGCCCTACGACGCCGAGCTGTTCGGCCACTGGTGGTACGAGGGACCGGAGTTCCTCGACTACTTCGTGCGCAAGACCTGGTTCGACCAGCAGGTCTTCTCGCTCATCACGCCGCACGAATACCTCCAGCAAAACCCCACCCAGCAGGTGGCCACGCCGAGCGCGTCGAGCTGGGGCGAGGAGGGCTACTTGAAAGTCTGGCTGAACGAGACCAATGAGTGGATTTACCCGCACCTCGACGTGGCGCAGGAACGGATGACCGCACTGGCGCGGCAGTTCCCTGACGCCACCGGCCTCACCCGGCGCGCGCTCCAGCAGGCCGCGCGCGAACTGCTCCTGGCGCAGGCCAGCGACTGGCCGTTCATCCTGCGCACCGGCACCAGCCCCGAATACGCCCGCCGCCGCGTGAAGGATCATCTCCTCCGCTTCATCGCGCTGCACGAGCAACTCACCCAGACCCGGGTGGACGAGGCGTGGCTCACCCAGGTGGAGAGTCAGGACAATCTCTTCCCCGGCGTGGATCATCGCTGCTGGGCCTGAACAAATTCTTCTTTCCAGCCCGCGCCATTTCGGGATGATTCGCGCCTGACTTTTTTAACCTTATGAAAATCGTTCTCGCATACTCGGGCGGTCTCGACACCTCGGTCCTCATGTCCTGGATCAAGGAAAAATATAACGCCGAGATGATCGGCTTCTGCGCCGACATCGGCCAGGAAGAGGAACTCGACGGCCTCGAAAAGAAAGCCATCAACACCGGCGCGTCCAAGATTTACATCGATAACCTCCAGGAAGAATTCGCCAAGGACTTCATCTATCCGATGATCCGCGCCGGGGCGATTTACGAGGGTCAATACTTCCTCGGCACGAGCATCGCCCGCCCGCTCATCGCCAAGCGCATGGTGGAGATCGCGAAGAAGGAAAAGGCCGACGCCATCGCGCACGGTGCGACCGGCAAGGGCAACGACCAGGTCCGCTTCGAACTCACCGCCGCCGCGCTCGCGCCCGATTTGCAAGTCATCGCCCCGTGGCGCGACGAACGCTATCGCGCGGAATTTCCCGGTCGCCAGGAGATGATTGATTACTGCGCCAAGCACAAGATTCCCGTGCAGGCCAGCGCGAAGAAGCCGTATTCGATGGATCGCAACCTCCTGCACATCTCCTACGAGGCCGGCATTCTCGAAGACCCGTGGTTTGACGCAGGCAATCCCGACAAGTGCCGGGACTATTTCACCACGCTCTCCGTGCTGCCCGAAGACGCGCCGGACAAATCCGAGTTCGTCCTGCTCGATTTCGTGAAGGGCGATTGCGTCGCGGTGAACGGCAAGAAGTTGAACCCGCTCGGCGTGATGAAGGCGTTGAACAAACTCGGCGGCAAACACGGCGTCGGGCGCGTGGACATGGTGGAGAACCGCTTCGTCGGCATGAAATCGCGCGGTGTGTATGAGACGCCCGGCGGCGCAATCCTGCATTTCGCGCATCGCCAGATGGAATCGCTCACGATGGACCGCGAAGTCATGCACCAGCGCGATGCGCTCATTCCGAAATATGCCGAGCTTGTCTATAACGGTTTCTGGTATGCGCCCGAACGCTACGCGCTCCAGGCCTACGTCGAGGAATCGCAGAAGAACGTCACCGGCACGGTGCGCGTGAAACTTTACAAGGGCAACATCATGGTCGCCGGCCGCAAATCCCCGGTGAGCCTCTACAATCCGCACCTCGCCACGATGGAAGCCGACCCGACCAAGGCCTACAACCAGGACGACGCCACCGGCTTCATCCGCTTGAATGGATTACGGCTCAAGGTTGCCGCCAAAGTTCACAAAAAGAAATGACGGCCACCCGCGAAATACAATGCCTCGCCTGCGTCCCGCCCTGCGGGATCGCGGCGAAGGTGCATGGGAAGAAGAAAAAATAAACTTCAGCGGCAACTTGAGGTCGCAAATTACGACCTCAAGTTCACACGGCGGTCGTCGGTATCTCCCGACCGCTTTCACTGAGAAAGGCGCGGTGATGGCGGCGAACATCCTGAACAGTCCGGACTCCGTCCGCATGAGCATCTTTGTCGTGCGCGCGTTCATTGAGATGCGCGACCTGCTCGGCAGCACGAAGGAACTGGCGAAGCAACTGGCCGCGTTGGAAAAGAAATTGACCGCGCGGCTCGACGGGCATGAAGTCGCCATCATCGAAGTGCTGCGGCGCGTGATGGACATTCTTGACCCGCCGCCACCGCTGCCCGAATCGGAGACACCAAAGCGGCGGCTTGGCTTTCACGTTGAGCCGGAAGAAAAGCCGGTGGCCAGAGCCAGGAAAAAGGCGTGAACATTTATCCGATCCTCGTCACGATGCAGGCCGTTCCGATCCCGCCGGGCGGGATCGGCAACCGTGGCGTCGTCCGGCAAAACGGGCCGCCTTTGATCGTCGCGCCGTAATTATGAAATCGTCCGAGTTTCAGCACAAGATTCAGGAAACCCACGAACAGGTGGCCGGCCAGTACTCGCAGGTGCCGGAAGGCCGGCGGGTGGAAAAGGTGCGCCGGTTGTTCGCCGAGTTCCCGGGCCGCCAGAAGGCGCTCGACATCGGCTGCGGCAACGGCGGCATTCTCGCCCCCTTCGCCACGGCGCATGAGATTCACGGGGTCGAGCTTTACGGCCCGCTCGTGCCCGTGGCGGTCAAGAACGGCCTGCGCGCGGTGGAGCACGACCTCGAAGGCGGCCCGCTGCCCTATGCCGACGGCACCTTCGACGTGGTTTTCTGCGGCGAGACCATCGAGCATCAGGTGGACACGGACTGGCTGCTGGCGGAAATCAACCGCGTGTTGAAGCCGGGCGGCCAGCTCATCCTCACCTACCCCAACATCCGCACCCTGCTCTCGCTGGTGATGATGGTGTTCGACATGCCGCCGATGTACGCGGCGCGCTACCGGGCGCCGCACTTTCGCGATTTCACGCTCAAGACCATCCGCATCGCGCTGCGACAACATTCCTTCGCCATCGAACGGGCCATCGGCAGCGCGTTTTATGTGCCGAAGCTCGGCGATTGCTGCTCCGCGCTGGCGACCGTGCTGCCGTCCTGGGCCAGCACGGTGATCGTGGTGGCCAGGAAGCTGAAAAATTCGGACTACGATCCGGCCGCGCCGCTCGACTGCCAGATTTATTGAGGGCGGGCGGACGGGGCGTGGCCGCTAGCGAATCCGGCGCGCCACCAGAAACGAGTTGAACATCATGAAGCGCAGCGGCGTGAGGTTCAGCAGAAAATCGACGGGCCGGGCCACGTAACGGTCCGTGCAGGACACCTCCTCCACCGAGCAGCCGGCCCGCTCCAGAAAAAATTTCATCTCCAGCGCGCTGGTCGCGATGATCGCGTCGTCGTCCGGCGTGAACGGCTCCTTTACGATCGGCGTCATGCGGTCGAAGCGGACCGAGGCGGGATCGGATTTCATCTGGGCGCATTTTTCACGAAGCCGTTTCCAATTGCGCCATTTGCTGCCGAGGCCGCGCATTTTCGGATGGTAGTCGAGGAAACCGAAGACGCGGAAAAAGTTCGGGCTGGAGAGGACGATGCGTCCGCCGGGGGCGGTGACGCGCGCCAGTTCGGCGATGAACGCCTCCGGTTCATCGACGTGTTCGAGAACGTTCAGCGCGCCGACGCTGGCGAAATGGCCGTCGGAGAAAGGAAGTTTCCGCCCGTCGTACAACTGGCAGCGGTCGGTGAATTCGCGCGTGCGGGCGATGTTCGGCCCGCTCACATCCACGCCGTACGCGTCCGCCCCGTTCTTGAGCAGGCGATGCACGACCTGGCCGACCCCGCAGCCGATGTCGAGCGCGCGGCCCTGGTTTTTTTTCGGCTGGAGCGTGTCGGCGTATTTGGCGTAGAAGCCCGCGTCCCAGCCGGCGAGAAATTCGGCGTAGGCCTCGTTCTGGCGGTAGTAGGATTCCTGGTGGCTCATCCGCTTCAGCGTTGGACGTTTTGGGCCGGGCCGTGACCGGGCCGGGCGCGGGTGGTGAAAAGAAAGCCGCAGAGCAGCAGCCCAAAAACCTCCGCGACGACGCTGATGTAAAAGGTGGTCGCGGATTGCTGGTAACGGAAGACGACCTGGTGGTGGCCGGCCGGAACCTGCACGCCGCGCATGAGGAAATTGCACCGCAGGGTCTTTTGCACCGCGCCATCGACCGTGACCTGCCAGCGCGGATCGAAGCGCTCGTTCAACAGCAGCACGGTGGGAACAGTGGCGCTCGTCTGGAAACGGATCTCGCGCGGCGCGTAGCTCGACGCCTCGACCGGAAGGGCCGCGCCCGTGTTGGTGGACGCGGGCAGAACATTGGCGACGAGCACTGATTGCGCGGGGTTGAAAGCGGGGTCGGCCAACCGGTGCAACGCCGCCTCATCGTTCGTGACGGACTGCCAGTGCGGATACAGTTGCGCGCGCGGCAAGGCCCCGGAGAATTCGATCAGCGCCAACGGGCCGTCCTTGGTCTCGGCGACCGTGATTTCGTCGTAGGTGGTCGCGCGCGCGACGCCCGGCTTGGGCGTCATGGCAAAGGCGGTGTGGAGACGGAAACGTTTCTCCACCGGATCGAGCTGCTGGTTCAGTTGCTCCACGAAACCGTGGGCGACGCCAAACACGTAGCGGGTGTTGGTCAACTGCCAGTAGCGCATGATGTTTGTGCCGACAGTCCCCAAGTAGGCCTGCTTGTCCGCCGGCACCCGGGGCTCCTGCGCGGCATCCATCGCGCGAATGTTGTAGAAGGGAAAATGGTGCTGCAGCCACTCGACGTGATAGAACTGTTGGAACTGGGAGAAGTTTTGGCTAATTTGAAATCTCGGCATCATCACCCGCGCCTCTTCCGAGTGTTGCGCGAGGAAGTCAACGACCGGATTGGTCGTGTATTTTTCACGATAATTGTAGTACTTGATCCAGGGCAGGTCGGCCCGGGACAGGTCCGCCACCAGCACCAGGCCGAGCAGCAGTCCGGCCCACCGCGCCCTGCCGCCGGCAAAAACTCCGCCTTGCACCAGCAGCAACAACGCGGCGCAGATCATCAGGATCAAGACAAAGATGCCGACTTCACCGGCGCTGAACGTGGCGATGCGCCCGGCCAGGTCCGGGTCAAAACCCGACTGGCCAAGGTGGGCCGCCAGCTCGCGGTGCGCCGAGGTGTAAACCAGCCAGGCCAGCACGCTAAGGCCGATGACCGCGCCGCAGCCGTAGTTCCAGAGTTTTTCAAACGCCGTCGCGCCGGCCCACCATTTTTTCAACTGCCCGCCGAGGCCGAGAGTTTTCGCCGCCGCCGTCTCCAGGTAGCGCCGGCTCAAGCCGGCCAGCCCGTAGGCGAAGAGCACCATCAGGCACAGATGAAACGGGTGCATGAATTTCATCGGATTACGGATCGTGGAAAGA
>CANMZY010000106.1:0-9490 GCA_947502425.1 Verrucomicrobiales bacterium | reverse complement strand
GCTGGCCTTGCTGGCGCACCACCATCCCGACCAGCCGCTGCCCCAACTCCGCGAGCAGTTCCACTCCCGCCCGCGCCGCTGCCTCAACCTCCTCAACTCATGACCGTTTCAAAACGAAAGACCCTGCTTACTCGTACTCGTAGCCGAGGTGGAAGGCGATGCGGCCGTCATCGAGCGCGTGAATGCCCGTGATGTGAACGGGCCGGCCGCCGCCGAGCAGCGCGCGGCTGGAGGGCGTGGTGTAGGGCGTGAAGGCGTTGTTGGCCCGGCTCGGAAACGGGACCGAGGTGGGGAACACGCGCGGCCCGGCCGGCCCCTCCACGCCGTGGGATTCTTCGAGGATCGCCTTGCCGTTCACCACGCGCCAGATCAGCAGCCCTTCCCCCGGCAGGATGCGGTCGAAGCCGGTCTTGCGGCGGTTCTCGAGCAGGAAGTATTCAGTGCCGTCCGCCCGCGCCAGCACCTTGAAACATTCGTTGGTGGAATTTTCGACGGGTGCGAGGATCAATTTCTGTTTCACCGCCGGATCAAGCACGGCCGGCGTCAGCCAGCCGAGCTGCTCCTTGCACCACGCCGAGAAATGCTGCGGACGTCCGTTGCCGTTTTCGTTCGACATGACGCACCAGATGCCCAGGCCTTCGGAGCCGGGATTTTCCGGACGCGCATAGAGGTCGGGCAGGCCGAGGATATGCCCCAGCTCGTGGCAGGTGGTGCTGATGTCAAACATGCGCTTGCCGCCTTCGGGGCAGATGAAGTAGCGCCAGGATTGGTTGCGGAAATTGATCTGGCTGGCGTGAGGCCAGTAGAGGCTGCCCCGGTCGCCAGTCTGAAACCGCTCGCCCGCATAGACAAAATGGATGCCGTCGAAATTATCCAGCGCGTTCGTCCCGAGGCGTTTGATCAGGGCGTCGAGCACTTCCGAAAAAAAGATGTTTTTGTTGCCGGCGGCGAGGCCCGACACGTACTCGGTGCGCTTGCCCTTGACTTCATGCCAGGGGAAGATCCGGCCTTCGACTTTGAGCCGGCCGGCGGAGGTTTCTCGGAAGTAATCGTTCACGCTGCCAAAAACTTTCTGGCCGGTGGCGTTGGTCTTTTCCGAGTAGGTGCCCTTGCTGAAAAAAAACTCCGCCCAGTCGTTGTTCGAGACGGCCGGATTGTGCTTCGCATCGGGAAATTCGACCATGATCACGGCCAGCCGGAAAGCATCCTTCTTCCACATGTTTTTTGCCGCCTGCTCGTTGCCCGATTCAGCAATGCCGAGCGTGGCTTCCATCTCCATTTCCTTGCCTTCACGCAGGAGCAGCAGCTTGACCGTCTGGCCGGGCTGCTTCTCGTCGAGCCGCTCGCGCACGAAGCCGGGGCTGGTGATCGGGTCGCCATCCAGCCTGACGAGCTGGTCGCCCGGACGGATGCCCGCTTTCTGCGCCGGCGATCCGATGATGATCGATACCACCTCCGCGCCGCCGCCCTGCTTGGGGTCTTCGAGCCGCACGCCCAGAGTGGTGCGTTTCTCGCTGACCTGAAGCGGGCGGCTGGTCGCGCCGAGCGTCACCGAGAGGTCGAGCGCCTTGCGGTCCCGCTCGACTTTGAGGGCGAAGGTCTGGCCGGGCGATTTGGTCTTCAGCACGTCGCGCAGCTCGGCGGCGGACTTGACCATCTGCCCGCCGGCCTTGGTCAGCAGGTCGCCCGCTTTCACGCCGGCCTTCGCCGCCGGTGAATCCACCTCCACGTCTTCCACGGCGAGCCGACCCCGTTTGTCCGGCGCGACCAGCAGGCCGAGATGCGTGGTCTGTCCGGCGCGCAGGAGCGCGTTCGTCTTGACGATCTGCGTGGTGAGGGCGTCGGCGACCGTGCGGTAATCAGCCAGGTTGGCCGACCCTTTGGCGGGCGCGGCGGGCGCGGCGGCCACTGTGACGGTGAATCCGAACCCCGCCACGCCGGCACCGGCGGCGAGGAACATTCGTTCGATAATATTTTTCATGGGCACAGCGGCTTCTGCTTCCAGCAATGGGTGGATGACGAATCTACAGTGCCTGAGACGGAACGCGCGGCGCAAACATTTAGAAAAGCTTTTGCGGCGGTGCGCCAGCCTCCGGCCCGGCGGGCCTGGTGATGCGGTCAAACGTGCCGGGTCGGAGACCGGCGCTCCAGAACCGGGACAGGCCGTGGCCTGGGCGTCCCAGTTTAATTGATTGCGCCGGCTGGGGTGAAACCATACAAGTGGGCCATGAACCATTTTAAATTTCTCTCGATCTCCGTCTCCGCCCTGGTGGCCTTGAACTTGTCCCTGCACCCGCTGCCGGCCGCGCCCGTCGAACCGCCCGCCGGGTTCACCGCGCTCTTCAACGGCACCGACCTCACCGGCTGGCGCGGCGGCGACACGTTCGATCACCGCAAATATCTCGAGATGCCGGCGGACAAGCGCGCCGAGCAGGACGCCAAGTGGACGGAAGACATGAAGAAACACTGGCGCGGCCAGGACGGCGAGCTGATCAATGACGGGAACGGCAAATACGCCACGACCGAAAAGGACTACGGCGATTTTGAATTTCTGGTCGATTACAAGACCGTCGCCAAGGCCGACAGCGGCATTTATCTGCGCGGCGTACCGCAGGTGCAGATCTGGGATTACACCGAGAAGGCCAAGTTTGGCATCGGCGCGGACAAGGGCAGTGGCGGCCTCTGGAACAACAGCCCCGGGGCGCCCGGCAAGGACCCGCTCGTGCTCGCGGACAAACCGTTTGGTGAATGGAACAAGTTTCGCATCCTCATGGTCGGCTCGCGCGTGAGCATCTGGTTGAATGAAAAACTGGTGGTGGACCACGCCCTCCTGGAAAATTTTTACGACCGCAAGAAGGCCGTGCCGGCCAAAGGCCCCATCGAACTCCAGACCCACGGCGGGGAAATTCGCTGGCGGAACATCTTCATCCGCGAGATCGGCGCGGACGAGGCTAACAAAATTTTGAGCGGCAAAGGCGGGGCAGGCTTCGAGCCGCTCTTCAACGGGAAGGATTTCACGGGCTGGGCCGGGCCGGTGGACAACTATGAGTTGAAGGACGACACGCTCGTTTGCAAGAAGGGGAAGGGCGGCACCATTTACACCAAGGCGGAGTACGGCGATTTCGTGACGCGCATGGAAGTCAAATTCCCGCCCAACGGCAACAACGGCCTGGCCATCCGCTATCCCGGCAACGGCGACACCGCCTACGTGGGCATGTGCGAACTGCAGGTGCTGGACGATCATTACAAGGGCATCGACCCGCGCCAGGCCCACGGCTCCGCCTACGGCATGGCGGCGGCGCAGCGGGGCTACCACCATCCGGTGGGCGAGTGGAATTTCCAAGAGGTCACCGTCAAGGGTTCCACCATCAAGGTGGAATTGAACGGCGTCATCATCCTGAACGCCGATTTGAGCAAGATCACGGAATACATGGCCAACAGCAAACATCCCGGCAAAGACCGCATCACCGGCCATTTCGGTTTCGCCGGCCACAGTGATCCGGTGATGTTCCGCAACGTCTCCATCAAGCCGCTCAAGTAGGGCGGCAGGCCGGAGACGATCTCCATCCTGGATGACTTCCGCCTCTCCCCATGAGGCACGAATGGGGAGAGGATTGAGGCGGCCGGAGATTCCGCACTCCGCACTTTCCTTCTCCGCCTACTTCTCCAACCGCCCCGCCGCCCAGAGCAGGCCGCGCGAGAGGTAATCGAGATAAACCGGATCGCTGAACGTCGCGTCGGAATGTCCATACGTCGTGCCGAAGACGCGCGCCTTGCCGTATTGATTGATCCACACCACCGGATGCGTCTTGCCACCCCGCTCGCTCGCCGAGGTCGCCAGCGCCTTCGCGTTCGGCCAGAGCTTCTCGATCACATACAGCTCGTCCAGCGGCGTCTTCCAGCCGTCGGGAATGTTTTTCACGATCGGATGCACCGGCTCGATTTTCTTCACCTCGTAGCGGCTCTGATGCTCATGCCGCCGGCTGGTCACGCCAAGAAAATCGCGCCAGAGATCCGGCCCCGCCGCGCGGTAGGTGTGCATGGCGCAATGAATCACCACCGCCGGTACGCCCGCGTGATGCGCCGCGAGGATCTTGCTGATGTAATTCGTGTCCGAAGTGTCGGCGAAACACTCGTTATGCACCACCACGTCGTAGCCCTTGGCCCAGTTCGGATTGTCGTAGAGCGGAATCTGCGCCTTGGTGCCGCCGCCGCCCTCGTTGACCACGGTCCATTCCACCGTCGCGAGCTTGCCCACCGCGTTGGTAAGGGCGATCACCTGGAACGGGTAGTTGTGAAAACCGCCGCCCGTGATGAGCAGCGCGCGCAACGGCCGCGCCGCAGCGGGCCGGGCCGACGTGCTGCAACCGTTCGCCAGCAGCGCGCCCGCGAGGGCGCTCAGAATGAACACGAACGAGGAAGGCACTCTGGCAAAGCGGACAAAGCGTTGAATCATCCGGGCACGCTAACGAGGAGGCCGTCGCCGCGTCAACGTGAGATGAGCCGGTGATGGCTGACCGGGCGCATCTGGACCTTGCCCCCGGAGCGCGGGTCTGCGACCCGCAGCGGCGGGCGCACCCAAGGAGCCATCGGGTGTTCCACACGCCATCCCTTGCCCACGCGCTGCGGGTCACAGACTCGCGCTCCGTCCGCATTCGGGGGCAATGACGGGATGCGTCTTGGCTAACCGCCTTACTTGGCCAATTCCACATGCTCCGAACTCACCTGCCGGCCACCCTGATCCTTCATGGCGATGAACGCGACGAGGGGCCGCGCCGCAGGCAGATCGGCCAGGGCGAGTTCGCCCTCGACTCGCGCGGGCGTTTTCTGCCAGACCCGTTTCTGCCACGCGCCGGAGTTGGTGGTGTAGCACAGCGAGATTTCCTTGAGCACCGCGCCGCCCTCGAGCTTCACCGAGAACTTCCCGTCGGCAAGCACGGGCGCGCCCACGCGCGTCAACGGCGGCCCCGCGCGCAGCCCGCTGTCCACGAAGCTGTCCACTTCGGGGAAGTTCCAGATGTGCCCGTGCGGACGTCCGACCGCCACCGAAATGTGACGCCACTTCTCCGGCACGAGGCGATACGATTTCTGGTAGCTGTCCAGCGGATAGGCGAAATCCGTGGTGCCGTTCACAAAGAGAATCGGTTGGCGCACGCCGCCGAGATACGCGCTTGGATCAAAAAGTTTCAACCACAACGCGCGCGCCTCGGGCGTCATCGCGGCCAGCGAGGTCGGGGTCCAGCAACTGTTGTCGCCAAGGAAGCCGCAGCCATAGACCGGCACCGAGACTTTGAAGCGCGGATCGATCCCTGCGACGATGCAGGTGAGATAACCGCCCCAGCTGATCCCCGTCAGGCCGGTGCGCTCCGCGTCCACGTCCGGCAGCGAGCGCACCAGCGAATGTCCGCGCAGCACGTCGGCCACGGCGTGATACGTCCACATGTTGGTCGCGTCGGCCTCGGTGAAATTACGGAACTTCGTCTGGTCCGACTGATCCGGCGCGCCGTCCGGCAGGCGGCCGTTCGGGCCGTGGCCGGCAAGATCCATCGCCAGCGCCACGTAGCCGTGTTTCGCCCAGTGCTCGGCCCACGCCTTGAACGCCTGCCCGCCGCCGCCATGCACGAGCACCATCGCAGGCAGCTTCCCGGTCGAGTTGGTGGCGGGCCGGCCGAGATACGCAAAGACGCGCGTGGGCTGGCCGTTGAACGGCTCGCCGGCGTAATACAATTCCTGCACCAGTCCGTTCGTCGCGCCCCAGGTGACGGTGGGCGCTTTCGACAGCGCGGCCACGTCCCACGGCCCGGAACGCTGCGCGACCGAAGTCGTGGCGCCACCGGCCAGCAGCACCAGTGCGGCCAGCGAACACCACCACGCCGCGGGCCGCCGGTGAAGAATGAATTGCATGGCGGCGACGATGTTCACGCGCGCGCGCCGTGTCAATCCAAGCGGCGACAACAGCTCCGAGTTGCGCCCGCCGAAATTCAGTTTGGGTTTTGCCGACGGCTCAGGCAGGTTTGCAGCGCGTGACAAAGTTTCTCCAAGTGAACTCGGTGCTGTTGACCGCGCTGGCCGCCGCGCTCCACCCAGCCGCCGCCGCCGCGCCCGACGCGGCGAGCCTCGAATTTTTCGAGAAGCGCATCCGGCCCCTCCTCGTGGACCACTGCTACGAATGTCACAGCGCCACCAGCAAGAAGCTCAAAGGCGGCCTACTCCTCGATACCCGCGCCGGCCTCCTCAAGGGCGGCGACAACGGCCCGGCCGTCGTCCCCGGCGACGTCGAAAAAAGTCTCCTCATCAAGGCCGTTCGTTACACCGACAAAGACCTGGCCATGCCGCCGAAGGATAAAAAACTCCCGCCCGAACGCATCGCCGACCTGGAAGCCTGGGTGAAAATGGGCGCGCCCGATCCCCGCACCGGTAGCGGTCAAGCGGTCACCATCAACGCAGCCCGTCACTGGGCTTTCCAACCCGTCTCATCACCAGCGCCGCCCATGGTGAAAAATAAAACCTGGGGACGCTCGCCCATCGACGCCTTCATCCTCGAAAAGTTGGAGATAAAAAAAATCTCCGCGTCGCCGGTGGCTGCCCAACGCACCCTCATCCGCCGCGCCACGTTCGACCTGACCGGCCTGCCGCCCACGCCGGAGGAGGTCGCCGCCTTCGAGTCCGACCCGTCGCCCGACGCCTTCGCGAAAGTCGTGGACCGCCTACTGGCCTCGCCGCGCTACGGCGAACGCTGGGGCCGCTTCTGGCTCGATGTCGCGCGTTACGCCGACACCAAGGGCTACGTCTTCGAGGAGGAGCGTCGTTACGCGTTCGCCTGGACCTATCGCGACTGGGTCATCCGCGCGTTCAACGAGGACCTGCCCTACGACCAGTTCATCACGCAGCAGATTGCCGCCGATCTGCTGCCGCTCGGAGAAGACAAACGCCCGCTGGCCGCGCTGGGCTTCCTCACGCTCGGCCGCCGCTTCCTGAACAACCAGCCTGACATCATCGACGACCGCATCGACGTGGTGTCGCGCGGCACCATGGGTCTGACCGTCGCCTGCGCCCGTTGCCACGATCACAAATATGATCCGATCCCCACCCGCGACTACTATTCGCTTTACGGCGTCTTCGCGAGCTGCAACGAGCCAACGGAGAAACCGCTCCTCGGCGGCCCGCCGCAGTCGAAAGATTATCCCGCCTATCTCGCGGAGAAAAAAAAGCGCGAGGACGAGCTGAACACCTACCGCAACGGCAAGGAGAAAGAAGTGCTATCCACGGCGCGGGCGCGGGCCGGTGATTATCTGCTGGCCGAACACGACACAAAAAAACTGGGCGACAAAGGCAAAAAGGAATCGCTCGCGCGCGAACGCAAGCTCGACCCGCGCCTGACCGAACGCTGGCGGAAAAACCTCGAAGACTGGAGCAAACAGCCGCATCCGGTCTTCGCGCCGTGGTTCGCGTTCGCCGCGCTGCCCGAAACCAATTTCACCGCGTCCGCCAAAGACCTGGCCGCCTCCTTCGCCGCCAACGCCGGCGAGAAGAACAATCGGCTCGTCGCCCGCGCCTTCGCCGGAGCTGCGCCGGCCTCGCTCAAGGAAGTGGCCGGGCGTTACAACAAGCTGTTCGGCGACGCGGACAAGACGGCGACCGGCGGCACCCCCGATCAGGAGGCGTTGCGTAAAATTCTTTACGCCGATGATTCGCCGTATCGCCTGACGCCGGGCGAAGTGGACAAGCTGTTCGACGTGCCGAGCATTCAGAAAGTCCGCGCGCTCCGCCGCAAGCTGGAGGAACTCGACGCCACGCACGCCGGCGCGCCCGCTCGCGCCATGGTGCTGCTCGACAACGCCAAGCCGAACCAGCCGCGCGTCTTCAAGCGCGGCAATCCTGGCACGCCCGGCGACGAGGTGCCGCGCCAGTTTTTGCAGGTCATCGCCGGTGAAAAACGCCAGCCGTTCCAGAAGGGCAGCGGCCGTCTGGAAATGGCGCAGGCCATCGTCAGCACCAACAATCCGCTGACCGCGCGCGTGCTGGTGAACCGCGTCTGGCGTTATCATTTCGGCCAGGGCCTCGTCCGGACGCCGAGCGATTTCGGGCTGCGCTCCGATCCGCCCACGCATCCCGAACTGCTCGATTTCCTCGCGACGCGCTTCATGGCGGACGGCTGGTCGGTCAAGAAACTCCACCGCCTGATGATGCTCTCCAGCGTTTACCAACAGGCGGACGTGGATAATGCCGCCGCCGCGAAGCTTGATCCGGGCAACGACCTGCTCTGGCGCATGAACCGCCGCCGGCTCGAGTTCGAATCCCTGCGCGACACCCTGCTGGCCGTCTCGGGGAAAATTGATTTCACGGCGGGCGGGCCGTCCACCGAACTGACCACCGAACCGTTCACCGCGCGCCGCACCGTCTATGGCTACATCGAACGCCAGAATCTCCCCGGCCTGTTCCGCACCTTCGACTTCGCCAGTCCCGACGCCACCAGCCCGCAGCGCTTCACTACCACCGTCCCCCAGCAGGCGCTCTTTTTGATGAACAGCCCGTTCGTCGTGCAGTTGGTGAAAAGTTTTCTGGAACGGCTCGACGTGAAAACCCTTTCCGAAGACCAGCGCATTACGCGGCTTTATCAGCTCGCCTATCAGCGCGCCCCCGAACCGGACGAGTTGCAGCTCGCGAAACAATTTTTGAGCCAGCCCGCCGCAACCGTGGCCGCCGAGACCGGCAAGCCGGCCTGGCAATACGGCCAGGGCCAGTTCGACGAGACGCTCAGACGCGTCACCAACTTCAAAGCGCTCCCCCACTTCACCGGCACCGCCTGGCAGGGCGGCGCGAAACTTCCCGATACCAAAACCGGCTGGGTGATGCTCAATGCCGCCGGCGGTCATCCCGGTGGCAAGGCCGACCAGGCCGCCATCCGCCGCTGGACCGCGCCGCGCGACGGCACCATCGCCATCACCGCGAAACTGAATCACTCCTCCACCAACAGCGACGGCATCCGCGCCCGCATCGTTTCCAGCCGCACCGGTCCCGCCGGAGAGTGGATTGCCAAAAACCAGACCGTGGAGACCAAGGCCGAGCGCCTCGAAGTGAAGGCCGGGGACACGGTTGATTTTGGGGTGGACTGCCGCGCCAACGAAACCAGCGACAGTTTCACTTGGGCGCCGAAAATTTCCTACCTCACCCCCGCGCCGAAAGAGACCGCCGGCGGCGCGAACGAATGGAACGCGAAGACCGACTTCGCCGGCCCGCCTCCGCCTCCGGTCAAATCACTCACCCCTTGGGAGAAGTATGCGCAGGTGCTGCTGCTCGCCAACGAACTGGTGTTTGTAGATTGACCCGGCAGAACCGGCGGCAGAACCGGCGGATTGACTCCATCTCAATAATGCGATAAGTGTCCCCGTGCATCCATGCCACAAACGCGGGTTGTTTTCTTCCGTGAGTTGGACGGGGCCGCTCCAGTTTTGGAGTGGCTCACGGAACTTCATACGGCCAACCCCAG